>JANMIB010000234.1:0-6389 GCA_031375605.1 Allobosea sp.
ATGCCGGCATATCCACCGGAAAAATCGATCCAGTTGATCAGCACAAGGCGGATGATTTCGCCAAAAGCGAGCGTGACGATAGCGAGGTAGTCGCCGCGCAGCCGGAGCACAGGAAAGCCAAGGAGCACACCCCAGAACGCCGCGAGCAACCCGGCCACCGGCAGGCAGATCCAGAAGGCCCAGACACCGAGAGCCGGGTATGTCGCCGGGATGACCTTTGTGGCGAACAGGGCATAGGAATATGCGCCGACCGCATAAAAGGCGACATAGCCCAGATCGAGCAGGCCTGCGAGGCCGACAACGATGTTGAGTCCCCAGCCGAGCATCACGTAGATCAGGATCTGGACGCCGAAATTGTCGATCCACTTGATCGCGCCACCCCAGCCCGAGCCATAGATGGCGATGATCGGGAAGGCGAACAGGAAGCCGATCGCGAGCGGCGCGAGGATCGGCATCAATCTCGCGACTATCGGGGCAAGAGCGGTTGGCACCGACACGAGCGGGCCACCGCCGCCAGCACGGCGCTGCTTGTTGAGCGCGACCAGCAGACGCCCGACGAAGACGATGGCGCAGGCCCAGGCTACCGCGTCCCAGCGCGCATCAAGCACTAGCCTGTTGTTGAGATCCTGCCGTGTGCCGTAGGCGACGACGGGGATGCACAGGCCGAAGGTGACGAGCGCTGCAAACGCTGCCTCCTTCAGGGCCGGCAGCATGCCTTGCTGGACGAGGGCTGTTTGCTCGGATGAGCGGGTGTCCGCCTTCGCCATCAGACTTTCTCCACTTCAGGCCGTCCGAGAATGCCCGAGGGCATGAAGATCAGCACGATGGCGAGGATCGAGAAGGCGGCCACGTCCTTGTAATCGATGGAAAAGTAAGCGGACCAGAAGGTTTCTATGAGGCCGATGATCAGCCCGCCGAGCACCGCGCCAGGCAGGGAGCCGATGCCGCCTAGCACAGCGGCGGTGAAGGCCTTGACGCCGGGCACGAAGCCGTCGTGGAAGCTGATCACGCCATATTGGAGGAGATACATCACCCCTGCGACGGCGGCCAGCGCCGCCCCGATGACGAAGGTGGCGGAGATCGTGCGGTCAACATCGATGCCGAGGAGCGCCGCCATCTTGCGGTCCTGCTCGCAGGCACGCTGGGCGCGGCCAAGTGAGGTTTTCTGCACCAGATACCAGAAGGCCAGCAGCAGCACGGCGGTGACACCCATGATGATGACCTGCTTGTAGGCCAGCCTGACCGGATACGTGCCGGACGCGAAGAACAGGAATCCGCCATCGACGATGGGCGGGATCGACTTGTTGCGCGGGCCCTGGATGACCTGCACGAGGTTCATCAGGAAGATCGACATGCCGATGGCGGAGATGAGGGGGGCGAGGCGGAACGAGCCGCGCAAAGGCCTGTAGGCAATGCGCTCGATGGCCCAGCTCCACAGGGCGGTGACAGCCATGCCGAGCACCAGCACCAGAAGCAATGCCACGATGACCATGCCGACCCCCAGCGCCGATGACAGGATCATGAAGAAGATCAGCGCGATGAAGCAGGACAGCATGAACACATCGCCATGTGCGAAATTGACCATGCCGATGATGCCGAAAACCATCGTGTAGCCGATGGCGATAAGCCCGTAGATCGACCCGAGTGTCAGCCCGTTGATGAGCTGCTGCAGAAAGATTTCCATCGAACGCCTGACCCCTATGCTGCACGTTCAGAAGGCTTCTTTATGCGCTGTGTGCGCATCCGGCCTTCGTTTTCAACATGCGCATCATAGCTAGCAACAGGTCATGAGCCCGACAATCATTTTCGGCATCTCCGCAAAAAAAAGAACAGCTTTTTTATGATGTGCAATTTTGCAGCGAGTTTGCCGCATGAAATGCTGTTCAAGCCATGCTTTTCGATTGTAAATCCTGCGATGGAAAGTCCGGGTTTTTGCGTTCCGGGCAACTGGCCTGAAGCTCACAACTACACGGATGGAGCCTTTCGGGGACCAGATCGCCTTTCGCTGATGAAGCGAAACGCGCTCCTGTCCTCGCATGTGCAGAAAAAATGGAACGCGAGCAATCAGAGCTCAGGCAATTCATCCAATTGATATCATGTCACCGTAATATCATAAGATCGATCAATCCCGGATCGAAGGCTTTTGCGCCACGATGAAAATGCGTGGGTCGTTGCCGTGTGAGCCATGTCGCCCCCGTTCAACCACACTGAAACCGGCCCGCTCGATGTCCTGCTCAAGGGTCTTGCCTGTGAAGAAGGCCACGTCAGGCGCCTTGCCGATGGCACGCATCAGTGGAAGCGCAAGGCGGATCAGCGGGTTCATTTCCGACAAGCAAGGCGTCTTTGAAATCAAGTGGCCGCCGGGCTTCAGCGCACCCAGCACGTGGCGCAGCATGGCGTGCCTGTCGCGGACGAGGTGCAAAAGGTTGAAGGCGAGAACGGCGTCGAAGGTCTTGAAAGCTAACGTTTCTGCCGATGCGACCGCGAAGGTGAGATTCGGGTGGCTGACGGCCTCGGCTTTTCCGCGGGCGATGTTGATCATCTCATTGGAGATGTCCGTGGCGTGGATGCTCCGAACACGGCCTGCCAACCTCAACGCCGACATTCCCGTGCCGCAGCCGAGTTCGAGCACGTCGTCGTCCGCTGACAGCAGTTCGCCGGTGCGCTCAAGCGTGCGTTCATAGCCGGCGATGTCCTTGATCGGGTCAGTTGCATATTTTCGCGCCACTTTGTTCCAGAAACCCGCGTCTGTTGAAATGAATGTCATGTGTTATCCTTTCGCGTCGTTTCATATCTCATACGCAGATCGTTGGAATTGCCACGATATGAACAAGTGATATACGTTTACGCATGATAGGTATGGACTGGAACACGATCCGAGCGTACTCCGCCACGGCCGAGATGGGTTCGCTTTCGGCGGCTGCACGGGTGCTTGGCCTAACGCAGCCGACCTTGTCGCGGCAGGTCGCGGCGCTCGAGGTCTCGCTTGGTGTCGCGCTGTTCGACAGGGTTGGCAAAAAGCTGGTGCTCACCGCTGCGGGTGACAGCTTGCTTGGTCACGCGCGAGCAATGGCGTCTTCGGCGGACGGCCTGAAGCTCGCGGCGGCGGGCCGGGCCGAGGAGATTGGCGGGCGCGTGACCATTTCGGCCACTGACGCCTTTGCCGTCTATCTCATGCCCGGTATCGTGGCTCGACTGCAGCGCGAAGCGCCCCAAGTGACGATCAACGTCGTTTCGTCCAATGCACTCAGCGACCTGCGGCGGCGCGAAGCGGATATTGCCCTTCGTCACGTGCGTCCAACAGAGCCGGAACTGATCGGACGGCTCGTTGGCGAGTTTCTAGGGCACTTCTATGCCTCTGCCGAATGGGTGGACCGCCATGGCCTGCCGACAAGCGCTGCTGATATTGTACGTCTTGGATTGATCGGCTTCGAACCGCTCGAGCGTTTTCTGGCGCATCTCGATGGCGAGGGCATCGCGGTTGCCGAAGATGACATCCGGATCATGTCCGAAAATTCGGTTGTGGTCTGGGAGATGGTCAAGGCTGGTCTGGGCATCGGGCTGATGCTGGAGCCGATTGCAGCTGCGACGCCAGGTGTGGTGCGTCTGCTGCCAGAGTGCTTCAGCGTCTCCGCCCCGCTCTGGCTTGTCACGCACCGCGAAATGCGGACAGCCCGCAGGATCCGGCTGGTCTATGACGTCATTGCCGAGGAGTTGGCAGCGCTTGCCCGATGAAGGTCCGTGCTGTGCGTGATACGTGTGCCTCTCTCCTCAATCCTTGACCTGAAATCCAGCCCAGAGCGGATCGCGGTCATCGATGAAGATCGTGTTGTAGCCGGTCATCCTCGCCCAGCCTTCGATGGAGGGGATGATGGCGTCGTGGGCGCCGACTTTTGCTGCGGCCTCCATCCGTCCGCGGAACAGCGTGCCGATGATGCTTTCGTGGATGAAATCGTCGCCTACCTTGAGTTTGCCCTGCGCGGCCCATTGCGCCATCCGGGCCGAGGTGCCGGTGCCGCAGGGGGAGCGGTCGATGGCCTTGTCGCCGTAGAACACGGCGTTGCGGGCATGGGCTTCGGGGTGCTGGGGCTTGCCGGTCCACTGCACATGGCTGAGGCCGTTAATGGCCGGGTTTTCAGGGTGGACGAAGGTGTAGTTGGCGCGGAAGGCCTCGCGCACCTTGGGGCTCCAGCGCAGCAGGTCTGATGGGCTGACATCGGCGATATCGCTGAAGGCGGATTGTGCATCGATGATGGCGTAGAAGTTGCCGCCATAGGCGACATCGGCGGTGATTTCACCAAGGCCATCGACATGGGCGGTGAGGCCGCTGGCGTGCAGGTATGAGGCGACATTGGTGATGCGTACGCTGTCAACATAAGGCCCGTTCTGCACGTAAGTTGCCGTCACGAGGCCGGCTGGCGTGTCGATCTTCAACACGCCCGGTGTCCTTGGGGTCACAAGGCCCCGTTCCAGCGCCATCGTGACCGTGCCGATGGTGCCGTGGCCGCACATCGGCAGGCAGCCCGATGTCTCGATGAACAGGAAGGCGATGTCGGCATCGGCCCGCGTCGGTGGATACAGGATCGCGCCGCTCATCATGTCATGGCCACGCGGCTCGAACATCAGGCCCGTGCGCACCCAGTCGAATTCGGCCAGGAAGTGCGCCCGCTTCTCGACCATGTTGGCACCTTGCAGGTTCGGACCACCGCCCGCCACAAGCCGCACAGGGTTGCCGCAGGTGTGGCCATCGACGCAGAAGAAGGTGTGGGTTGCCATGGGATTCTTTCCGGACAGGCCGTTTCAGAACAGGTCGGTGAGGTCGCGCTCGCCTTCGAGGACGCGCAGGATGGTGACGGTGTCGAGGGGCTGTTCGTAGCGGTAAATGATCAGATAGCGGCGGATGATCAACGCCCGAAACTCCGGGCCAAGATCGTTTCGCCTGACTCCTCGTTCAGGAAACAGAACCAGAGAGCTGGCAGCATGATCCAGTTGCTCGACAATTCGCTCTGCTGCCCGCTCGCTGTACAGCAGCGTATCGCGCCAGATGCGGTCAAGGTCGTCGGCAGACGCCTCGGAAAAAGTGATGTCAGGCACGCTTCCTGGCCTTCTCGCTGGGGCTACCTTCTTTACGGGCAGCCCGCTCCTTGATCTGCGCCAACAGATTTCCAGGCTCAAGCTTGAAGCCAGGTCCGCTGTCGATGCCCTTCTGGATTTCGGCGCGGAGCCATTCGAGTTTCTTCTCGCGCTCCTCGCGTTCCTTCATCCACAGGCGCACACCGTGGCGAACGGCTTCGCTGGTCGAGGCGTATTCGCCTGACGTCACGGCCTTGCGCAGTTCTTCGGCCATGGCCCCGGTGAAAACCACTGTCGTGCGTTCGGTATCGGACATCTCAAACTCCCCGTAAAGATATGCAGTTCACATACTATCGCATACTTTCCAGCTCTGCCAGAGATGTTCAGAAGCGCTGTGCGCCGAAGGGCGACAGGTCGATTTCACTTGTCCGGTCGGCGATGAGGTCTGCCACCAGCGCGGCTGTGATCTGGCTCTGGGTCATGCCCAGATGCCCGTGCCCAAAGGCGTAGATGATGCGCCTCGAGGCACGCGAAGGCCCGATCACCGGCAGCGAGTCGGGCAGGGACGGGCGAAAGCCCATCCAGACTTCGCCTGCGCCGAACGCCGGAACATCATTGATGAAGCGGCTGGCCTTGTCATGCAGCGTGCGTGTGCGCCGATGATCGGGAGGAGCCTTCAGCCCTCCGAATTCGACACCGCCGCCAATACGCAGGCCGGAATCAAGCGGCGTGACGACAAAGCCGTGATCCTTGAAGGCAATCGGGCGCGTGATCAGGCTTGTGATGCCCTTGAAACTGATATTGTAACCTCGCTCGGTATCAAGAGGTATCTTGTCGCCAAGCCCGGCGGCCAGTGGCTTTGACCAGATGCCGGCAGCCAGCACGATCGCGTCAGCTTCGATCGCACCATCATCTGTCAGGACGGACGATTTTCCCTCCGCCGAGATGGCCCGCACATTGGCGCGTCTGGAGCTTGCCCCTCGTTCGAGGGCCGTTTCATGGAGCGCCGTGGTCAACCAGAGCGGATCGGAGATGTGCGCTGAATCAGGATGAAACAGCGCGCCGGCAAATACCTGTTTGAGGGCAGGCTCAAGCTGGCGGGCTTCCTCTGGCGAAATGAGGTCAACCTGAATGCCGTCCTGTTGCTGCCGCCTGATCTCGCCTCGAGCCGCGGCAATGCTTTGCGCGGTGTCCAGCATGTAGAGCGCACCCTTGCGGTGGATGTGCCTTTCAAGACCCAGCGCTTTGACGCGTACGAGCCATCGCGGAAGGGCACGGCTCTGCAGATCAACCAGTGCCCGTGTTGAAGCCTCGAC
>JANMIB010000251.1:0-1806 GCA_031375605.1 Allobosea sp.
CATCGGGCCTAAGCATAGTTGCCAATGACAACAATGCGCGTGTTGCAGTTGCCGCGTGAGCGGTAATTACACACAAACCTAAGTCCTTGCGCTTCGCAGCGTAAGGCGGGGCCCGGAGGAGCCTGGCAACAGAATCCTCCAACTCACCAAGCCTGATCGAGGCTCCTCCAGACCCCAACCCTTGGGAGCCTGGCAACAGAATCCTCCACCTCATCAGGTCTGATCGAGGCTCCTCCAGACCCCGACCCCTGGGAGCCTGGCAACAGAATCCTCCACCTCACCAATTTTGATCGAGGCTCCTCGGTGCTTTGAAGCATCCGGAGCTGGCTGATTATCCGTTTTTCCCGGCCCATGCTGCATACCAGCGCTTGAACAGCGCAAGCTGGTCTCTCGCAAAGGTCTTTTGGCTGATGGAGAGTTCATCAGTGCTGTTGAAGTGCAGCGCATATTCCGGGTTGCCCTCCAGCACCATCAGATACTTGTAGAACAGGACAAGATCCGTGCCCTCGTCGAATGTCGAGAGCACCAGAAGCGCCGCTTCAAGCTCAACAGCCCTGGCGCGTGCTTCGACATCGCCTGCGGCTGCCTTCTGGCACAGCCCCACGAGATGCAGCACTTCTTTCGGCAGGACATTGCCGATGCCGGTGATGGCACCGGATGCTCCGCAGTTCACATAGCCGTGGAAGACCTGTGTATCGACGCCGACCATGAGAACCACACCATCGGATTGTCCTGTGATGTGCTCTGCTGCGTAGCTCAAGGACTTTGCCCCGCCAAACTCCTTGAAACCCACAAGATGTGGATATTGGCGATGCAGCGCAAAGAACAGATCGGCCTTCGTCTCAAAGCCATAGTAGGGGCTGTTGTAGATCACGGCGGGAAGATCGACCGCGGCTTCCAGGATGCCTGCAAAATGCGCATGCTGCGCAGCGGCCGATATGCCGCGCGAAAGCACACGCGGGATGACCATCAGGCCTGCTGCGCCGACCTTCTTGGCATGAGCTGCGAGCGCCGCCGCCCGCATCGGGTTCTGGGCACCCGTTCCGACGATGACACGGATACCTGCCTTCACGAGGCGTTCCACGCCCTCCATCCGCTGCTCGTCGGTCAGCAATGGCCAATCGCCCATCGAGCCGCAATAGATCACACCGGACATGCCACATTCGGTCAGTTCTAGGCCCTTGCTGACAAGCGCGTCAAAATCCGGCGTCAGGTCGGCCCGGCATGGCGTCATGAGAGCCGGCATCACGCCGCTGAAAACTGACTGTCCCAAAACTGATTGTCCCATGTCTTGTGATCTCCAATGATGTTCGATGCGTGTGACAGGGCGTCGATTTCGGAAAACCGCCCTGCCCTCTTGCAAATAAATGTAGATTGTATAAAATCGACAGTCAACAATCTTCTCCAAAAGAACGCCATGAACCGCATCATCAAGAACCGCACACTGTCAGCAACCATTGGCGACCAGATCCGCCAGGACATTTTGGACGGGGCCTATGCCTCTGGCGAACAACTCCGGCAGGACATGCTGGCGACATCGTTTGGCGTCAGCCGCATTCCTGTGAGGGAGGCCCTGTTCCAGCTTGAGGCCGAAGGTTTCGTCCAGATCGAGCCTCACAAGGGCGCAGTCGTCACCAGCCTGTCTCCGGCAGAAGTGGAGGATGTCTTTGCCCTGCGGGTGATGCTCGAGCCCAGGCTGCTTCTGGCTTCGATCACACAGTTGACCGAGAGCGATCTTGCGGGGCTGGACACAATCCAGGCCAGTGTCATTGTCGTTGAGCGCCATGTCGAATTCGGCCTGGATTG
>JANMIB010000274.1:0-4068 GCA_031375605.1 Allobosea sp.
ACCATCGCCGGCCTCGTCATCCACGAGGCCCAGCTCATCCCCGACGCGGGCCAGGCCTTCACCTTCTACGGCTTCCGCTTCGAGGTGATGCGCCGCAGCCGCAACAAGGTGACGAGCTTGAAGATCACGCCGGTGGTGAAGGCGGGGTGAGGAGCTGTCGATCTGCTTGAACCCTTCCTGGCAAACACACAGCGCCCTCGCAGATCACATGCATGCGTTCACATCTCTGACGCACGCGACACGAGCACCTTGTCAACACGCCGCCCGTCCAGATCAAGAACTTCGAAACGCCAGGGTCCTTTTTCGAAGCACTCCCCGACTTTGGGCAAGCGATTCAGCGAAGCGAGGACAAGGCCCGCGACGGTCTCGTAGCCAGGATCTCGATCAATTGGAAAACCGATCTTCTCATTGAACTCGTCAATCGGCATCCAGCCAGCGACAAGAAACGATCCATCCTGGCGCGTGACGTAGGCAGGTTCGTCGTCACCACCCTCCTGCAAAGAACCCGTGATGGCTTCCAGCACGTCTCCAGAAGTGATTACGCCTTCGAAGTGCCCGAATTCGTCAAAAACCAGCACCATATGGACGCTTGATTTCCGCATCAACCGCAACACATCCAGCGCCCCGCTTGTGTCCAGCACGACTGGTGCCTCTTGCATCAAACTCCGGATATCTGTGCCGTTCCCGTCAGCAAGTGCATCGAACAGGTCTTTCGTCGTGATCACGCCGATGATGGCATCTGCCTCCCCGTCTTGAACCGGCAGACGTGTGCGGCGTGTTTCACGCACCTGAGCGCGGATTTGCTCCGCGGTATCGGATAGGTCGATCACCTCGACCTCACGGCGCGGCGTCATCAGCGCACGAGCGGAACGGTCTGCAAAGCGCATCACGCCTCCGATCATGTCCTTTTCAGCGCTTTCGAGAACCCCGGCGCTTTCGGCTTCGGCGATGATGGTCTTGACCTCTTCCTCGGTGACTCGTTCTTCCTTGATACCCTTTTGTCCGAGCAACTTGAGTATGAATCGGCCAGAGCCGTCGAGCAGCCAGACCAATGGCGAAGAAACGCGCGACAAGATGATCATGGCCGGTGCAACGCGCGCAGCAACCCGTTCCGGGTCACGCAGCGCGATTTGCTTGGGAACCAGTTCGCCGATGATGAGAGACAGATACGTGATGGCCATGACGACAAAACCAACGCCGAGCGCGTCGGCCAACCCGTCAGCAAGGCCCTGCAGTTCCAGCCAGTTTGCCAGGCGTGCACCGAGCGTCGCACCAGAAAATGCGCCAGACAGCACGCCAACAAGGGTGATGCCGATCTGCACTGTCGACAGAAATCTGCCAGGACTTTCGGCAAGGCGCAACGCCATCGCGGCTCCTGATGAACCTTGCTTCTGGAGTGCTTTAAGTCGAGCGGGCCGGGACGATACGACTGCAAGCTCTGACATGGCGAGGAGACCGTTTATCACGGTCAAAACCAGGACGATTCCGATCTCTAGATACAAGTTTCGCACAAGGCATGCTTATCCGCGACTGATGGCAGATAGCTCCAACGCCCCTTTCCGGTGCAAGGAGGTTTATACGAAACGGCTTGGGCATTGAACAGATGCGATCGTGAAATTATCCTCGCCCTCGATATAGCCGTCAAACGCACCACTCAAAAGCAATGCCTTTATTGCCTTATTCCGGTTTGGTTGTCACCCACCACCAACCTTCACCGCCACCGCGCCCACCAGCGCTTCTTCCCCGACCTTCACCGCTTTCTTCACCTTCTTCACAGCCCCGTCCTTGGCTTCGCTCCCGGCCAGATACTGCGCTCTTGCCAGCGCTGCGAACCGGCCGCCCTTGGCGACCAGTTCCTCGAATGAGCCGCTTTCGACCACCTGGCCCTGCTCGAACACGAGGATGCGGGTAGCATTGCGGATGGTGGCGAGGCGGTGGGCGATGACGAAGGTGGTTCGGCCCTTCATCACCTCGTCGAGCGCCTTCTGCAGCTTGGCCTCGGTGGTGGCATCGAGCGCCGAGGTTGCTTCATCAAGAATGAGAATCGGCGGGTTTTTCAGCAGGGCGCGGGCAATCGAAATGCGCTGGCGTTCGCCGCCCGAGAGCGTGCGGCCACGTTCGCCCACCATCGTGTCAAGCCCATCGGATTGGCGGCCCATGATCTCGGAAGCCTGCGCCCGCTCGATGGCGTCGCGCATCTCGTCTTCGGTGGCGTCAGGCTTACCGACGAGAAGGTTCTCGCGGATGGTCCGCGCGAACAGCATCGGCTCTTGGAACACCACGCCGATATTGCGGCGCAGCGAGCCCAGCGTGTAGTCGCGCAGGTCGATGCCGTCCGCACTGATGCCGCCCGACTGGGGATCGAAAGCGCGGTGCAGCAGCCCCAGCGTGGTCGACTTGCCAGAGCCGGTCGAGCCGACAATAGCGATGGTCTCCCCCGGTGCCACATCGAACGAGACATCGAGCACGGCGGGGCGCTTGCCGTCATAGGAAAACGAGACGTTGTTGAAGCTGATCTGGCCGGTGAGCCGTTCGGCATGCTTGCCATCGGGCTTGTCGCGCACCTGCGGCAGCGTATCCATCACCTCGAAGAACTCCCGCAGCTTCGGCGCCTGCATGAAGATGAAATTGACGAAGCCTACGACCTGTTCGAGACGCCCGATCAGCATGGTGGCAAAGCTGGTGAAGGTGACGATCTCGCCCACCGTGGTCAGCCCTTGCATGTAGAGCCAGGTGCCCAGCGAGAAGATCGACAGCACTGTCAGCGTGGCCGAAGCACGGGTGGCGATGGTGGCAAGCGCCCACCAGGAGAGAACCGGCATCTGTGCATCAAGCAAGCTCTTGATGGTGTTGTGCAGCCCGCGCACCTCAGTCTCGATGCGGGTGAAGCTCTGGATCACCGGCACGTTGCCCAGCGCGTCCGAGGCCCGCTCGGCCAGGTCCGAATGATAGCGCTCGACGCTGCCCTGCAGCTTCTCGGTCTTGCGCAGCACGAAAGCCGTCAGCGCGCCAAAGAAGATCACCAGCACGACCAGCAGAAGACCCATCTGCCAGTTCAGCCACATGGTGAAGGGCAGCAGGACGAACAGCGCGACAATCGATGCGCAATGCTCGCGGAAAAACGAGAGCCACAGGCCCCACATGCCGGACGTGCCGTCCAGCATCACCTTCAGCACGCGGCCCGAATGGGTGGCGGTGTGGTAAGCGATGGGCAAAGTCAGCGCGTGCTCGAAATAGTTGGCCATCACGGCCAGGCGGCGCCGATGGGCCAACTTGTCGGCGTGCAGCGCGACATAAACGCCTGCCAGGATCGTGAAAACACCAAAGCCCACCCAAGCCAGCATCAGCGTCGTCAGGTCGGCCCATGTCGGCTTTGCGCCCGTTCCGGCCGTCTTTGTCAGCACATCGATGATCTTGCCGAACAGCACCGGCTCGGCAAAGGCAGCGACCGCCAGGAACAGGTTGGCGAGCGCCAGAAACACGCCAAGCCGCTTCTCGGAGCCCAATTGTCCGAGGACGCGAAGGTAGATTGTGAACATCGACATGAATTCACCTGTAGCGGAGCAAAACTGATGTGAAAAGCGTCATCCTTAACGCTTCCTTCAACGCAGGCAGACTAGTGTGCCGGTCATGAATGAGGGCTGAGTGCGTGCCCTGTTCTGCGTGGCTGGGAGTTTTCGATGGATATTGCAACCGGGCTTGGCCTTATCGCCGGCATGGGAACCATCTGTGCCATCATCATCATCGATGGTGGCAACTTTGGCGCGTTCGTCGACAAGCACGCCGTGATCATCATCTTCGGCGGTGTCATCGCCTCCACCATGGTGCGTTATCCGTTCGTGGTCATCATGCACGGTATTCCCATGGGCCTCAAATTCGCCTTCCAGATGCGGGCTTTCCACCCGCGTGATTTGATCTCGGAGATCACGGGCCTGGCCGATCTTGTGCGCAAGCAGGGCGCTGTCGCACTGGAAAACGCGACGATTTCCGATCCATTCCTGGCGCAGGGCGCGCGCTACATCGCGGATGGCTACGACAAGGATTTCATCCGCGACACGATGGAGCGCG
>JANMIB010000142.1:0-14750 GCA_031375605.1 Allobosea sp.
AACAGGATGTGGAACGAGATATTCGCGCCAAACTGGATGCGTGCAAGCAGGATCGGGTCCATCGATCAGTTCCTTCAGTCGTTTGTATTCTGGTTGGCGACGCGGTTCAGGTTTCCGGCTTTGCCGCCCGGCAAGGTGAAAAGCCGGTCTTTGAGTTCAAGCACCTTCACCACTTTCGAGCCGAGGCTGAGCAACTGGATCAGTCGCTCGGTTTCGAGCTTCTGCACATCGGCGTACCAGTTGGTCAGCAATTCGATCAGCTCGTGCATGTCCCTGAGCCGGGCCTGGGCGTGCTTGTCCTTGTCGCTGCCGGGGGTCTGCATCAGGAGTTCGCGCAGCACGGACAGGGTCGGATCGATCTCGCGCTTCTTGCGCTCGTCCACCAGCGTGCGGACGATGGCATAGATGTCGTCAGGCGTGGTGAAAAACTCGCGCCGGTCTCCCTGGATCTGGCGCTGGCGCAGCAGATTCCAGCTCTGCAACTCCTTCAGCCCCATCGAGACATTGGAGCGGGAGATGCCCAGACGCTCCACCATCTCGTCGGCACAGAGCGGGCGTTCAGACACGAACAGCACTGCATAGATCTGCCCGTCAGTGCGATTGATGCCCCAGCGGCTGCCCATCTCGCCAAAATGCAGCACGAAGGCTTCGCAGATGGGAGGGAGATTCATCGCCAAATTTCCAATTTTCAGACTTTCCTGAAAATACAGATATTCAACAATTTCAGAAGCTGCCCAATTGTCGCAGCAACAGGCTGTGCAATATGTGTGTCAGCCGTGCCGCAGCACCATCCAGAGCGCCATCGCCACCATCATGATGTTTTCCGTCAGGGACACGAAGCCGAGCGGAACGCGGCTTGAGCCGCCAACGCAGGCGCACTTGATGTCGCGCTTGTCGACATAAACCGCCTTGAAGACCGAAACCGCGCCAATGCCGCCTGTGAACAACATGAGGGGCAGCGAGAGCCACATGAGCGCATCCGCAACCATCAACACCCCTGACGTCAACTCGGCGAAAGGGTAGATGTAGGCATATGGCACCCAGCGTTTTGCGAGCAGGTCATAGTTGAGGAACATCGACGAGAAGCTCTCGATGTCCTGCAGCTTGAGCATGGCCAGGATGCACATGCTGAAAGCGATGAACCATTCAGCCGCGCGGATCGTGAAGGGCTGGCCATAAGCCGCGTGGCTCGCTGCCAGCGCCATCAGGGCGGCAGTTGCAAACACGACGATTACCGGCAGGTAGCTCACGTCGCCCGGTGCCCGCACATTGAGTCCGACATGCCGCCTGAGATCATCGTAACCACCAATGCGCACGCCATCGATGAAGGTCTGCGGTGTGGTTTTTACGCCATGCTCCGCCTTGAAGGCATCTGTCGCCTCACGGCTCGTCAGGTGACGATCATCGACGGCAAAACCCTTGCGCTTCAGCAGGTCAAGCGCCTTGATCCCGTAAGGACAGGTGTGTGCGGGCGTCATCATCCGGTAGAGTGTGGCGGATTTGGTCATCTGGGTCAGGGCTTTCGTTTGATGCTCTGTGCTTACCCGTTCTGGCTCGCATCATCCAGAGAGATCATCCAGCCCTTTGCCTTGGATGAACGTGTCCGGCAGCGACACTCCCTCCCCGCCACTTTCACCCCAGGCCACGGGCCAATGATCGATCACGTGGCTTTTGGCGCTGCAGGAGGGGTTCCATGCGTGTGGAAGGTCTCGATGGTCTTCAGGCCCCACGCCTGACCTTTCTTGCGATCCGCCTCCGTCCAGACAACCGGCTGCCAATCCGGTGCCAGGATCAACCGCGCGCCACTGTTGGCAAGCTCGACGCGGTTTCCTGCAGGCTCCCAGACATAGAGGAAGAAGGTGCCCTGGATGGCGTGCTTGTGCGGGCCGGTTTCGATATGCACGCCGTTCTCGAGGAAGATGTCGGCGGCCCTGAGAATGTCTTCGCGCGTGTCCGTGGCATAGGTGACATGGTGCAGGCGGGCTGTGCCGCCGCTGTGGTACTCGGTGCAGGCAAGATCGTATGTCTTGTTGTTGATGGTGAACCAGCAGCCGCCGATGCGGCCATTGTCGAGCTGGATCATCTCGGTCACACGGCTGCCGAGGCAGGTTTCCATGAAGCGGCGGAATTCTGTCACATCGCTGGCCAGCAGGTTGAGATGGTCGAGCCGGCGCGGCGCGGCTCCCCGGCCATGGTAGCGCTGGGCGATGTTCTTCAACTTCGGCATTTCGGACGGCGGGGCGACATAGCGCACACTGTCCCAATAGATCTCGAAGATATGCCCGAACGGGTCCTCGAAGCGGAAAGCGCGGCCATGGCCCTTGTCGCCATCGGTCCAGCCAAGCACCTTGAAACCGCTGGCCTTAATGGCCGCGACACGCCGCGCCAGCGCCTGTGGCGATGAGGCCCGGTACGCGATGTGCCCGACACCCGTCGTGTGATGGCGGGTGAGCTTCAGCGAGTGGAACTCGTAGTCATCGAAGGCCCGCAAATAAGCACAGGTGTCATCCTCCGCCGTCAATGTGAGGCCATACACCCGCGTGAAGAAGTCGAGGCTTTCGGCATAACGGTCGGTGTAGACCTCGACATGCGCAAGATGCGCGATGTCGAAGCACAGTTCACGCGGCTCGGTCGTCATCATCCCCAGACCTCCTTCGCCACCTCGACGATCCGGGCGAGCTTGGCCCATTGCTCGTCATCAGCCAGCACATTGCCTTCCTCGGTCGAGGCGAAACCGCATTGTGGTGACAGGCAGAGCTGGTCGAGCGGGGCGAATTTCGCGGCTTCCTCGATGCGGCGCTTGAGGTTGTCATTGCTCTCCACGGTGCCGAACTTCGAGGTCACGAGGCCGAGCACGACATGCTTGCCCTTTGGCAGGAAGCGCAGCGGCTCGAAGCCGCCCGAGCGATCATCGTCCCATTCCATGAAATAGCCATCGACATTGATCTGGTTGAAGACCATGTCCGCCACCGGCTCATAGCCGCCCGACGCGATGAAGGTCGATTTGAAATTGCCGCGGCAGGTATGGGTGGTGATCACCATGTCGGCGGGCTTGGCGGCGGTCGCGGTGTTGATGATGTCGCGATAAGTATCGATCAGCTTCACTGGGTCATCACCGCGTTCGGCCAGCATCTTGCGCTGCTCGGGATCGCAGAAATACGACAATGACGTGTCGTCGAGTTGCAGATAGCGGCAGCCTGCATCGTAGAACGCTTTGACAGCCTTGGCATAGGCAGCGCCCAGATCGGCGTAGTAGTTGTCCATGTCGCGATAGGCGGTGAACTCGACCGCCTTGCGCCCGCCCCGGTAGTGCAGCATCGATGGCGAAGGGATCGTCATCTTTGCAACCCGGCTGGTCATCCCCTTCAGCGCGCGAAAATGCGCCAGGTGCGGGTGATCGTCAGGGAAATCGATCTTGCCCTTGACCCGGACGCCATGACCCTTGGTCTGCACGCCCTTGAAGGCGATACCTTCCGTCTCGACACCGATCACGCCGGTCAGGTTTTCGAGAAAATCGAAATGCCAGAAGGCGCGGCGAAATTCGCCATCAGTGACAGCTTGAAGACCGACCGCCTCCTGCTTCTTCACGAGCGCGGCAATCTCGCGGTCCTCGATGGCGGCAAGCTCGGTGGCAGACATGGTGCCGGCGGCAAACTTCTCGCGTGCGTCATGCACCGGCCTGCTGCGCAGGAGGCTTCCGACCATGTCGGCGCGGAAGGGGGGCTTTGTCATGGGGCTCATGGTGGGGTTTCCTTTCGTGACAGTTCAGGCGGTGACGAGGCCAAGATGGCGTTCGAGGCGTTCGGGGTGAGCGAGAAGCGAGGGGCTGTCCGCTTTCAGCACAATGCGGCCCCTTTCGAGAACGATGGCTTCATCAGTGAGCGCCAGGATCTGCTTGGCGTGCTGCTCTATGACGATGGCGGCCAGCCCTTCCTCGCGGAACAGGCGTTTCAAGGCGCGCAGCAACTCCTCGACAATGATCGGCGCAAGGCCCTCTGTTGGCTCGTCGAGCAGCAGCACTCCAGGGTTCAGCACAAGCGCCCGACCGATGGCCAGCATCTGCTGTTCGCCGCCCGAAAGCTGGCTGCCGAGATTGTCCTTGCGTTCTGCGAGGCGCGGAAACATCTCGAAAACACGCTGAGGTGCCCAAGGGCCTGGGCGGGCGACGGCGGTGAGGTTCTCCACCACTGTCAGCGATTTGAAGATGTTGCGCTCCTGCGGCACCCAGCCGATACCGGCATTGGCACGCGCTTCGGGCGGAAGCGCCGTGATGTCGCGCCCCGCCAGCATGATGCGGCCCGCACGGTGGCGGGTGACACCGATGATGCTGTTGACCAGCGTGGTCTTGCCCACCCCGTTGCGGCCCAGCAGCGCCAGCGCCTGCCCTTCGCGGACCTCCAGCGAAATATCGGACAGCACCACCGCCTCGCCATAACCGGCGCTCAGACCCTCGATGCGCAGAAGCTCAACCGGGTTATTGTCAGCCATGAACGGCCTCGCCAAGGTATGCGGCGCGGACTGCCGGATCACGCGCAATCACATCCGGCTCGCCATCGGCCAGCACCTGCCCGTTGACCAGAACCGTGATGCGGGTGGCAAAGCGGAAGACGATGTCCATGTCATGCTCGATCAGCAGCACGGAGACATCCGCCGGAAGCGCCGCCACAGTGTCCAGCAGCTCGCGGCGCTCAGCTTCGGGCACACCCGCTGCTGGCTCGTCGAGCAGCAGCACAGAGGGCTTGGCGGCGAACGCGGCGGCGATCTCGACCTGGCGCTGCTTGCCATAGGGCAAGGTGCGAATCGTGTCGTCCATGATGTCTTCGAGCCTGAAGCAGGCCAGGATGTCGGCGGTCTCGGCCACCAGCGCCGCATGCGCATCGAGCTTGCCGAGCACGCTGCGCCCAAGCCCGAGCCGTTCCGAGGTCACGGCGGCGATCATTTCAAGCGGCGTCATGCTGGCGAAGAGCTGGTTGATCTGAAAGGTCCGCACCAGCCCAAGCCGGACGCGCGCCTCGCGGCTGAGGCCTGTGATGGTCTCGCCATTCAGGGTCACGCTGCCGGAGGTCGGCTTCAGCACGCCTGTCAGCAGGTTGACAAATGTGGTCTTGCCCGCGCCGTTCGGCCCGATCAGCGCATGACGTGCGCCTTTCTCCAAGGCGAAAGTGATCCGGTCCGTCGCGGTGATGCCGCCGAACTGCTTGTGCAGGGCATGGGTCTGGAGAACCACGCTCGTGAGCGTCTGGTTGCTTACGCTCATGGCCGTTTGCCTGATGTGAGGAACGGCAGGCGCACCAGGATGGCCTTGATGCCGCCATGGATGATCTCGCGCCCGCCGAGCACGAACAGCACAAGGAACAGCCCGATCCAGAATTGCCAGTATTGCGGCGTGAAAATGGAGATGAAATCCTGCAGGAACTTGAAGGCAATCGCGCCGATCAACCCGCCATACAGATAGCCCGCGCCGCCGATGATCAGCACCAGCATCACATCTGCCGAGCGGTGGAAATCGAGCACGTCGAGCGAGACGAACTGGGTTGTCTGTGCCAGAAGCGCCCCCGCCGCCCCCGCATAGGCCGCCGACAGGGTGTAAACGGCAGCAAGCCGCCAGTTGCGTGGCACGCCAGACGCCGTGGCACGCAGCGGATTGTCACGGATGGCGCGCAAGGAAAGTCCGAACGGCGAATGCACGATGCGCCGCGCCACCATGAACAGCACGAACAGCACACCAAGTGAATAGGCATAGGCCGTGCGCCCGAACAGGTCGAACTCGAACTGGCCAAAGAGCTTGCCCATCGTGATGCCTTGCAGCCCGTCCGCACCGCCGGTGATGAAGCTCAGCGCATTGGCAAGTTCCAGCATCAGAAGCCCGACGCCAAGCGTCACCATCAGCCGCGTCAGGTCGTTGCCCTTGAGCACCAACGGGCTGGTAATCAGCCCGAGAATACCCGAGGCTGCCATGCCAATGACAAGCCCCAGAAGCGGATCGGCGGCGACATGCAGCGCGACGAGACCTGCAGCGTAGGCCCCCATGCCGAGGAAGGCAGCATGGCCGAGCGAGACAATGCCCGCGTAGCCGAGGATCAGATCAAGCGAGAGCGCGAACAGAGCCAGGATGGCAATCTCGTTCATCAGCAAAAGCTGGCGCGGAAACAGCAAGGCAGCGGCAACCGCGAACAGCCAGAACAGCGCCTCCGCCGGATGCCAGCGCCGCGACAGCACCAGCGACGCCCTTACGCGCACAGCGAGAGTGCCTGCCGCAAGATCAGGCGCGCTCATGGGCGTACTCATGTCTTGGCCTTTGCAAACAGGCCATCCGGCCTCAGCGCTAGCAGCAGCACCATCAACGCATAGATGATGAACGACCCGGCTTGCGGAATGAGATATTTGCCCGCCACATCGGCGACGCCGAGCAGCATGGCTGCGAAAAACGGTCCGGAAATCGTCGATGTGCCGCCCACCGTGACCACGATCAGGAAGTAGATCATGAACTTGAGCGGAAAGGTCGGATCAAGCCCGAGCAGTTCGACCCCAAGCGCGCCGCCCAGCCCCGCCAGCCCCGAGCCTGCAGCGAAGGTCACGGCAAACAGCAGGCCCACCGGAATGCCAAGGCCGCGCGCCACCCGCGCGTCATCGACCGCAGCCCGGAGGCGCGCGCCAAACAGCGTGCGTGCGAACACCCAGCTGAGGCCCAGCGCCAGCGCCCCGCAGATCATGATCACGAACAACCGGTAGCGCCCGACGCTGATGCCGAACAGTTCGAAGCGGCCAAGCAGCCAGCCGGGCAACTGGATGATCTGCTGCTGCGAGCCCATCACGTATTTCATGGCTGCGACCGACATGAACACCAGCCCGCTTGAGAACATCACCTGATCGAGGTGGCTCTTGGCATACATCGGCCGGTAAAGTGTGCGCTCCATCACCCAGCCCGCCGCGGCGGTGGCGAGGAAGGCGGCAGGCAGCGTCCAAAGGAACGGCACGCCGAAGCGCTGCATCAGCACCACGGTGACATAGCCTCCCGCCATGGCGAAGGCGCCATGCGCGAGGTTGACGAAGTTCATCAGCCCCAGCGTCACCGACAGCCCGCAGGCCAGCACGAACAGCACCATGCCATAAGCGACGCCGTCGATGAGGATGGTCAGAAGGGCCATACGCTGCTTTTCTCAGCGCGCTGGTTTGGAAGGGTCACGCACGTTCGGGATGGTGTGGAACTCGACGTTGAACAACTCGCCGTTCACCCGCTCCACCTTGCGGATATAGACGTTCTGGATGATGTCGCGCGTCTGCGGATCGATCGAGATCGGGCCGCGCGGGCTTTCCCAGCTCAGGCCCTTCATCGCCTCGACCAGCGCCTCGCCGCCCTGGCCGCCTGTTTTCTTCAGGCCTTCATAGAGTGCGTGCATGCCGTCATAGCCGCCGAGTGCCATGAAGTTCGGGCGCATGTTGTTGTTGGCGCGGCGGAAGGCCTCGACAAAGGCCTTGTTGGCAGCGCTGGGGTGGGCTGCGGAATAATGGTGCGCGGTAACCACGCCCAAGGCCGCGTCGCCCATGCTGTTGAGAATGTCGTCATCGACCACATCGCCTGTGCCGATCAGGCGGATGCCGGTCTTGTCCATGCCGCGCTCGACGAACTGCTTCATGAACTGCGCACCAACGCCGGATGGCACAAAGACCAGCAGCGCCTCTGGTTTTGCGTCCGCTACACGCTGCAGAAACGGTGAAAAATCCGGGTTCTGCAAAGGCACACGGATATTCTCGACCTGGCCACCTGCCTCGCGAAAGGCAAGGCTGAACGAGGTTTCAACATCATGGCCGGGCGCGTAATCCGAAACGATGGTGATGACGCGCTTGGTGCCTTGCGCGGCGATCCAGGTGCCGAACGGGCCGGAAATCTGCGGCACGACCTGGCTTGTGCGCACGATGAAAGGCGAGCGGTCAACGATCACGGAGGTTGCAGCCAACATCACCACCATCGGCGTCTTGGCCTGGGTGGCGAGCGGCGCGGTGGCCAGCGCCAGGGGTGTCAGGCCGAAGCCGGCAATCGCCGTGACCTTCTCGTTGACGATCAATTCCTGGGCAAGGCGGCGGGTGACATCAGCAACGCCCGTGTCATCACGCAGGATGACCTGCACCGGGCGACCGCCAATCGTTGCACCATTTTGTGCCACATAGAGGTTCACTGCTGCCGAGATCTGGCGACCTGTGGAGGTGAAAGGCCCTGTCATCGGAAGGATGAGCCCGATCCTGATCGGCTCTTGCGCCATTGCCGGCATCACGAGCGACGCGGCAAGGCCCGCGCCTGCAAACGTCTTCAGGATGGTCCTGCGCAGTGTCATGTCGTTTCTCCCTGAATGCGCGGCTCTGCGGCTGCGCTTGGTGGTATCTGATCAGTCTTCGTCGCGATATTGAAGCCCTGCTTTGGTCAGTGCCTCGCGCATCTTGTACATGTCGAGCCCCAGTTCGCCGGATGCGAGCCTTTGGCGCTTGTCTTCCTCATTGGCCTCCCGCACCTTTGCCTGCGCCGCCACCTGTTCCGCGTCAAGGCGCGGCACGACGCAGACCCCGTCATCATCGGCCACGATCACATCGCCGGGGTTGACCAGCGCACCAGCGCAGACAACCGGCACGTTGACCGAGCCGAGCGTGGCCTTGACCGTACCCTTGGCGGAAATGGCGCGCGACCAGACCGGAAATCCCATCCCGGTGAGCGTCTTCACATCGCGAACCCCGGCATCGATGACAAGGCCGATGCCGCCGCGCGCCTTGAGCGAGGTGGCCAGCAGGTCGCCGAACATGCCATCGGTGTTGTCAGTCGTGCAGGCCACCACCAGCACGTCTCCAGGTCTGATCTGCTCAATGGCGACATGGATCATCCAGTTGTCGCCCGGCTGCGCCAGAACAGTCACGGCCCCGCCCGCGATCTGTGCCCCCGCATAGATCGGGCGCATATAGGCCTTCATCAAGCCACTGCGGCCCATCGCTTCATGGGCCGTCGAGACGCCGACGGTCGCCAGCGTTGCCATGGCCGCCATGTCAGCGCGTTTGGCTGTGCGGACGACGACCGGATTCATGCCAGCACCTCAAGCGCTTCGGGGAACAGGCGTTGATAGGCTTCGCCGTAGGTCATCGCCTTGCCCGAGTTGCGACCGCCCTGCACGCCGCGATTGAGCGCGACACGGGTGTAATACTCCCACAGGTGTTTCTGCGCGGCGAGCACCTCGAACGCCTTGCGCTTTTGTTCCCAGACCTCATCGATGTTGAGGATCACGTTCGGCTTGTAGTTGCATTGCTCGGGCTGGTGCGGCTCGAACAGGAAGACGGGCGGCGCGGCATAGGCGCGGCTGGGATCCGGCTTGTGCCCTGCAGCCTGCGCGATGATGCGGGCCTCCTGGGCAAAGCGCGTCGCCTCCGGATGATCGACATTGTAGGGGTCTTCGAGGCTGTGGGTCAGCACGAAGGACGGGTTCATCTCGTGGAAGATGTCGATGGCGCGGTCGAGCATCTTGCCAGTGGTGCGCAAGGGATAGTCACCGGCATCCATGAACTCGATCTCGGCCCCCAGAATGGCGGCAGCCCGGTCGGCCTCTTCGCGGCGCTGGGCCTTTACGTCGGCCATCCTCGCACCCGCCTGCTTCCAGGCAAACTGGCTCTCGCCGCGTTCGCCATAGGCAAGGCACAGGATCTTCATCCGAAACCCGCGCTTTGCATGCAGCGCAATCGCCCCGCCCGCACGCCAGACAAAATCGCCGGGATGGGCCGTGATCACGAGGCCGCTCTTCTGGGTGGTCATGGTCTCAGTCCTGTCGTGAAGCGGCGCTTGGTGGCGCGGCCATTGAAGTTTCGGGCACGAAAGCCATGCCGTCCATCAGGATGCGGGCGGTGCGCAAAAGGCCAGCGCGCTCGATGATGGGCCGGTCAAGCGTGCCGCCAACCGTGAGCGACACGGTGAACTCGCCGGTCGGGTGCTCGACGCTGACGCCGCGCTCGCGGCCCGTGCCCATCACGGCAACACTGGCAGCAGGCGAGCCGGGCAAAACGGCGGCAGTGGCCACCGTCACGGCCGCAAACACACCGATCGAAGCGTGGCACTCATGCGGAATGAAGCTGCGGGTCAGGATCGCGCCGCCCGCTTGCGGAGGTGCCACCAGCGCAATCTTCGGCACGACCTTTCGCGTGACATCGCCAAGCTGCATCAGCGGCCCGGCTTTGAGCCGGATGCGCTCCAGCCGGGCCTTCAGGTCGGTGTCCTTGTCGAGCACATCGCGCGGCTCATGGCCAGTCCGCCCCACATCGGCAGCACGCAGCACAACCACCGGCATGCCATTGTCGATCAGCGTGCAGGGCACACCATCCACCACATCGACCACATGGCCGGTGGGCAGCAGAGCGCCACAAACCGAACCAGCCGTGTCGCGAAAGCTGATGTTAATCGGCGCGGACGTGCCTGGCACGCCGTCGATGCGGGCCAAACCGCTGGCACGGGCAAGGCCGTTTTCGGTTTCGATGTCGAGATCGGCAAGCGTGCCGGTGTTGAGCGTGCGGACACGCACGGTGGTTGTCGCACCCGTGGCCTTCACCAGCCCCCGCGCCAGGGCGAACGGGCCGATGCCAGCAAGTATGTTGCCACAATTGGGTGTGGTGTCCACACGCGGCTCGTCAACGTCGACCTGCGCGAACAGGAAATCGATGTCGCAACCGGCAAGGCTCGACCGCGAGACGATGGCAACCTTGCTGGTTAGCGGATGAGCACCACCAAGACCATCGACCTGCCGCCTGTCGGGTGAACCCATCACGGCGAGCAGCAGCCGGTCGCGCGCCATCACGTCAGATGGCAGGTCATCGGCCAGGAAGTATGCCCCCTTGGAGGTGCCGCCCCTGATCAGCATGCAGCGGATGCCAACCTGCATGTCAGCCGCCTGCCGTGATGCCAGCAGCGCGGATGATCTCGCGCCAGAGCGGGATTTCGGCTGCAATCAACTGACCAAATTCGCCCGGTGTGCGCGGCAGTGCCACAGCACCGTCCTTGTCCAGCGTCTCGCGGAAATCCGGTGCGACGAGCAGCGCGTTGATCTCGCGGTTGAGCCGTTCGACGATAGCTCCGGGCGTGCGGGTCGGGGCAACGACGCCATACCATTGCACCGCCTCGAACCCCGGCAAACCGCCCTCTGAAAGGGTCGGCAAATCTGGTGCAAAGCCAACGCGGGCGAGGCTGGCGACGCCGAGCGCACGCAATTGCCCACCGCCGGCCAGTGGCAGCACGGCAGGTCCGCCTGTGAGCGTGAATTGCACCACACCTGCGACGAGGTCATTCACCGATGGACCCGTCCCCCGGTAGGGCACATGCACGGCCTGGATGCCCGCCTTGTGGCAAAGATAGGCACCCGCGATGTGAGCCGCGCTTCCCATGCCGCCGGAGGAATAGTTGAGCACGCCGGGGTTGGCCTTCGCATGGGCGGTGAACTGCGCAAGATCCTGCGCTGGCACCTTCGGATTGATGGCGAGAATGTTCGGCACGGATGCCACCAGTGCCACAGGCGAGAAATCACGCAGCGGATCATAGGCAAGGTTTGGATACAGCGAGGGGTTGAAGGCCAGCGTGCCGATATGTCCCATCATCAAGGTGTGGCCATCCGGATCAGAGCGCGCCACCTGGGTTGCGGCCACAGAACCGCCTGCACCCGGCCGGTTCTCGATCACGAAGCCGCGCCCCGGAATGGTGCGCTCCAGCCGGCTCGCAATCAGCCGTGCCAGCACGTCAGTGCTGCCACCAGGGGTAAATGGCACAACCAGCTTGATGACCTGCGATGGCCAGGGCGCTTGCGCCCGCACGATGGCAGGCGCGGCGATGAGGCCGCCTGTGAACGCGCGGCGGGTCAGGCGCGATGTCATGGTGATGTCTCCGGTGTGCGTGCAGCCCCGCGCTGCTGCGCATCGGCCACAGCAAAAGCAAGCGCCGGGTTGATGCCCATGGCTTCCAGCATCTCGCCCGCTTCGCACATTTCAGCGGCGCGGCGAAGGCCATGGACAGTCACCCGTTCACGCATGTTTTCGGCCAGGGCTGGCCAGTTGATCGACGGGAAGGTCTGGCCAAGGCTTGCGAAAACCTCATCGGTCACGCCTGCATTTTCGGCCGCTGACTTGCAATCGACCAGCAGGGCCTCCAGCCCCTTGATGATGATGCTGCGGCACAGCTTCATGGCTGACGCACGCCCGAAGACATCGGACACGTGGGTCAGATTCATGCCGAAGCCGTTGAGGCGGATCGCGGCATCAGCACCGCGGGTGTCGCCCGACAAGATCGGAACGGCAAGGCCGGGCCCCAGCACAGGGGCCATCACGGCGGCCTCCAGATAATGCCCGCCTGCGGCCTGGATCAGGACAGCCGCACGCTGCTTGGTGGCAGGCGCTGAGGAGTTGACATCGACGTAGAGCTGGCCCGGTTCGATGATGGCGGAGGCACTGCGCGCCACGTTTTCAGCCTCCGACGCCGTAACGGCAGAGAAAATGATGCTCGCACCAGTAAGTGATTTTGCCAGCGAGGAGTGACAGGTCACGCCAAGATCGGCAGCAGCGGTTTCAAGCCGCGCGCCATCAGCAGTCCCGAACAGTGCATCGAAGGCGCTGATCCGGGCCATGCCGGACGCCATCAAGCCACGCGAGAAGGCCTGCCCCACTTCGCCAAAGCCGATGAACGTGATTGCCGTCGTTGGAACAGAAGACTTGGAAGCCGAAGCCATCCGATGTGCCTTTGGTGCGTTTGCCTTGTCGTGAATGTATCTTGGGCCAGGATGATTGCTGCCTCAAATGATCACTTTGCAAGGATTGCTGATCTGGATTCATCAATCAGGCACACCCACTTCAGCCATGAGCGTTGTCGCAACAAGGTCCAGCAGATGCTGGACTGGCTTGGACAGCAACATGCCCTTGCGCGTCACGATCCCGAGCGTGCGCGTCACGGTCGGGCTGTGAAGCGGAATGGCGACGAGATCGTCGGCATGCACCACGTCGTAGGCCAGTTTCGGCACAATGGCGTGGCCGATGCCCGAGCGCACGAGGCTGACGGCGGAGGTCACGCGTTGCACCTCATAGCGCCAGAGAAGTGTCTCGCGGCGGCTCCCAAGGGCATCATCGATCAGGATGCGGTTGCCGGTCTCGGCACTGATGCGGACCAGGGGGAGGCCCTGAAGCTGCGCCCATGCCAGCGCTGTTTCGCGCGCCAAGGGTAGGCTGCGGTGGCAGACCAGAACGAAGGGCTCCTTCACCACCGGCCTCACATCAAGATCCCAGCGATTGGCCGCAACAATGGTGACTCCGAATTCCGCCTCGCCCGATTGGACCCGCTCGGCGATTTCAGTGGCGGAATTGTCGAAAATCCTGACCCTTGTGGTCTGGTACGACTGGCGGAACGCCGCCAGCACCGGCGGCATGCAACGCATCGCTATGGTGGGCAGACAGCCGATGGCCACCTGTTCGGCAGCCTCATGCGCCCGCGCCTTCACGCCGTCCATGGTGGCGTCAAGGTCTTCAAACAGCTTGCGCGCCCGTGGCAGCAAGGCAACACCCGCCGGTGTGAGGGCGACCTGCCGCGTCGTGCGCAGCAACAGCGGTACGGCCAGTGCCTCCTCCAGTTTACGGATGCGGTGGCTCAACGCCGTCTGCGACAGGTTGAGGTGGGCAGCCGCAGCATGGAAGCTGCCCCGCTCGGCAATGCTCACGAAAGCCTGAAGGCCGAGTACGTCTGCGCGCATGATAACCTACAATGCAGCACGTCGCGCAAAAACCAAGTCCTCGCGCAAAAACCAAGTCCTTGCGCAAACACCAAGTCTTCCCGTGCAACACGACACCCGGCGGGACAAGACCTCAAAGGATGGCGGCCGTCAGCCTCCAAGGGAGAGTTCTTGAACAGCCCGCGAAGCCGTCAGTTCACTTGAACGCAGCCGGCAGCCAGAGCGAGAAGGCGGGTACATAGGTGACCAGCAACAGCACGGCGACGCTGGCACCATAAAACGGCCAGATCGTGCGCATGCTTTCGGAGATCGAGACCTTGCCGATGGCGCAGGCCACGAACTGCACGGAGCCGACGGGCGGTGTGTTGAGGCCGATGCCGGCATTGAGGATCAGGATCACGCCGAAATGGACGGGATCCATGCCGATCGCCTTGATCAGCGGCAGGAAAATCGGCGTGCAGATGATGATCATCGGCGCCATGTCCATGAAGGTGCCAAGCACCAGCAAGATGACGTTGATCAGCAGCAGGATGACCAGCGGGTTGTCACTGATCGCGTTCATCATGTCGACCGTGGCCTTCGGCACCTGCAGGAAGGCCATGAGCCAGCCGAAGCTCGACGCGGCTCCGATCACCAGCAGCACCATGGCCGTGGTCCGCACTGCGCCCAATGTCGCCTCGATGAAGCCTTTCAGGTTCAACTCGCGATAGACGAAGACGGTGATGAGCAGCGCATAGATGACCGCGATGCAGGATGATTCCGTGGCGGTGAAAACGCCAGAGCGCACACCGCCGAAGATGATCCCGATCAGCAGTATGCCCGGAAAGGCCGCCACAAAGAACCTGAGCACGGCTGCAAACCCCGGAAACACACCAGCCGGGTAGCCGCGCTTCACCGCCACAAGCCATGCGGCGACCATGAGTGATCCGCACAGCATGAGGCCGGGAATGACACCAGCCGTGAACAGATCAGCGATGGAGATCGTGCCGCCTGCCGCCAGCGAATAGATGATCATGTTGTGCGACG
>JANMIB010000288.1:0-3941 GCA_031375605.1 Allobosea sp.
CTTTCAAGACATTCAAGGACCGGAAATCCAGATCGGGATTGCGCCATTGCAGATGTCTGACAGCATCGAAGCGGTGGTTTTCGATGGCCTCCACCAGTTCCGGCTCGAAGGCCGGGCAGCGCCCGGTGGAGCCGAACAGACCGTCGCGCATGTTGCGGCCTGCCCGTCCGGCAATCTGGCCGAATTCCGCCGGGTAGAGCCGCCGGAAACGATGGCCATCAAACTTGCGGTCAGAGGCGAAAGCCACCTGCTCGACATCGAGATTGAGACCCATGCCGATGGCATCGGTCGCGACCAGATAATCAACATCGCCGTTCTGGAAGAGTTCGACCTGCGCATTGCGGGTGCGCGGGCTGAGTGAGCCCATGACAACCGCCGCGCCGCCCTTCTGCCGCCGGATCAGTTCCGCAACGGCATAAACCTCGTCGGCAGAAAACGCGACGATGGCCGTGCGCGGGGCGATGCGGGTCAGCTTCTTCTCGCCCGCGAAGGTGAGCTGGGACAGCCGTGGCCGTGTCACCACATTGACGCCGGGCATGAGCTGCTCGATCAGCGGGCGCATGGTGCCTGCACCGATCAGCAAGGTCTCATAGCGGCCACGCTGGTTAAGCAGCCTGTCAGTGAAGACATGGCCCCGGTCATAATCAGCGGCGAGCTGAACCTCGTCGACGGCGACAAAATCAACCGTCACGTCGCGCGGCATGGCCTCGACGGTCGAAACCCAGAACCGGGGCCGTTCGGGCTTGATCTTCTCCTCGCCAGTGACAAGCGCGACCGATTGCACCCCGACCTTGGCAACAAGCTTGCCGTAAACCTCGCGCGCCAGCAGTCTCAGCGGCAAGCCGATCATGCCCGTGGCATGCGCCGTCATCCGCTCAAGCGCATAGTGCGTCTTGCCAGTGTTGGTGGGGCCAAGCACCGCCGTGACACCACGGGTTCGGACTTGGGGGGAGAGAGACCTCATCGGCATTTCGCCGTCATTCACCATGCCCGTGCCATGGGTGCAACCGGGATTATGCTGGATTGGGATTGTATCCACGTTGTGATCAGTGTCAGGCCAGCATTCAAGGCCATGCGGCCTGGAACAGGCACGGAACGAAACCGGCCCGAATCGCTGATCTGCCGCGAATCAGGTTTTGTTCACGGCAGCCTTCAACGGACAGTCGCGCGCTGTGCACGCGGCAGGGCTGCTTCGGCAGGCTCGCCCGCACGCGTTGTGGTCTGGAAGCGCGTCGCCTCTATCACCACCATGCCGATCTCGCTGCGCACGGCAATGCGATAGGGCGCGACAAGCGCTGTCCCGGCAACAGGGGCCAGCCAGGCCTGGATGTCCTGATTTTCGGCCATGTATTTCGTCGCCTTGCCGTTCCGGTGACCTGCGATGGGCACGTAGCGCGCATTGCAGATGGCGACGGGGCCTTCATAGCCATTGCCGGAAACCAGGCGCGTGCCGGCATAGCTCAGGTTGATGTCGTAACGCGCATTGCCATCGAAAATCTGGATCGAGCGATTGCAGGCCGCACCAGATGCCGGATCCTGACCGACGGCAACCGGCATCAACAGCGCAGATAAAGGGTCCGTGATGCCGCGCTTGTGGGCATCGACCAGCGGGATGGCATCAGGTTTCTTCTCGATAGGCGGGGTGATCTCCACTGCCGTTGCGGTTCCGCCGCTGACAGCCATGCGCACCGTGCGCGCTTCCTTGCCGTTCGAGCCGGAGGCGGAATAGCCCGCCGACACGGGCTTGCCCTGGCTCAGGCCCCCTGTTGCCGCGCCTGCGCCGCGCCCGCCTGTCACCATGCCTGCAAGGCCGGTCAGCCTGGCCTGGACATCGATCTTGTACTTCGATGGATCAAGTGCTGCTGTGACACTCGCCGTGCCGATCGGCAGGCCGATGAGTGACACGCCATAGGTCGCCTGCCAGTTTCCGGGCAATGGCACGGATGGCAATGCGGATGCCCGGCTAGGTATCTGGACCGGTGTCTGGGCCGGTGTCTGGGCCATGACTGAAGGCGCAAGCCCGAAACAGCCAGCAAATGCGATGGTCGAGACAAGCATGATGTTGACGCGACGCATCGACAGACTCCCGGATGTTGCGCGTTCATGGCGTGCAATTTCATGGCGTACAATTCCATGACGCGCGATTCGGACATTAGCACGGCACATGGTTAATCGTTTCTAACGACATGCTTCATCACGGACATCCCGGCGCAGCGTCGACACGTCAAGTCTCGTCCGATCAGGCTGAAGGTTCTTGACGTTGCAGCCCGGTTGCGCCATAGAGCGCCCAACGTAGATAACTATCTGGCTCTTGCTGGCCGATGCGTGTGCGCGTCGGCAGTTTTGTTTCAAGGGCCATGGCGACAACGAAGGATGACGAACATGGCGCGTCGCTGCGAATTGACTGGCAAGGGTGTGCAGGTTGGCAATCTGGTCAGCCATTCCAACATCAAGACCAAGACCCGTTTCCTGCCGAACCTCGTCAAGGTCACGCTGACGTCCGACGCACTGGGCCGTTCGGTCCGCCTGCGCATTTCTGCAAATGCCCTTCGCTCTGTCGATCACCGCGGCGGTCTTGATGCTTTCTTGATCAAGGCAAGCAACGACGAGCTGTCCACAGGTGCCTTGTCGCTGAAGCGCGACGTCCAGAAGAAGTTGGCCGCAGCAATCGCGCCTGCCGCCTGATCAATCAGGCTGGACAGAACCCAAAAGCTGCCTTCGGGCCGCTTCTTCATGATATCAGCTCGAATTCCAGCAGGACAGTCCGCTGCAATCTCGAGAAGTTGTCATCCGAGATCAGTGTCAGGATGGTTCGGCCCTTGTCCTGATGAACAGACAGCCCCTCCATGTTGTCGATGTCCTGCGCCAGGTCGGCCTCGATCAACACCGCACCATCCAGCATCGCGCCGGGGATGATGGAAGAGCCCGGCACCCGGCGGATACGCAGGCCCACGCCGCGCCACGGCTTGTACCAGCGCTCGAGAACCAGCATGTCCCCACCGGGCAGGAAGGCAAGATCAGTGACATCGTAGCCATCCTTGCGCTGGTATTGCACAAGGCCGGGTGCTGGGCCGCCGATGATGAAGCCAGCGCTCGGCTCGCCCTCCCCGCCCGAGCGCTCGGCCAAGGCCACAAGAGCACCGGCAACAGGGCTTGATGGCGGGGCGACGCCGAGCGCCTCCAGGCTGCGGTTGGACGGCAGGCGTTTGATCTCCGGCGGCACGGGCACCGACACCGCGCGGCTCATCACCCCGCGCCGCGCCCAGTCAAAGCGCATGATCTCGTGTGTGCGTTCGGTGCTCACGTAAGCAACGCCACCCTCGATGCACAGCGCCTCTGTATCGTAGGAGCGCGTGCGCGAGAGTGGCCTGCCCGCCCCGTTCAGCATGGGCGCGAGCGCGGCAGTTTCCAATCCTGACAACATGCCTTTGTCATAGGCCACATCAGCCGTCAGCCAGTGAGCGCGATCAGTGATGGCGACGAGGTTCTTGCCGTCCTGAGACCGCCAGAGGCTAGAGAATCCACCGAAATCCTTGGCTGAAGAACTCAGGACAAGCCCGCCGCGAAACAGCAGCGCGCCGAACCTTGTCCGCGCCGGATCGGACGGCTGGAACGATGTGATCGGACGCGCCCTGATCCTGAGCGGCTCGATCTCCTGAACCTGTTGCGCATGAGCATCAGCCAGCACGGCACTGCCCCCAAGTCCGGCAAGAAGCACGCTGCGCCGCGACAGTCTCACAGACGTATTGTCACTGCAGCCGCTTCGAGACGCGCGGCGAACCGGATGATCCCCTTGCCCCGCCTGCCTGATTGTCCTCGAACAGTTCGGCCAGCTTCTCGGTCATCACGCCGCCAAGCTCCTCGGCATCGACGATGGTCACGGCGCGCTTGTAGTAGCGTGTGACATCGTGGCCGATGCCGATGGCGATCAGCTCCACCGG
>JANMIB010000292.1:0-1572 GCA_031375605.1 Allobosea sp.
GAGTAGATTTCGACTGCCGCGCCGCCAACCAGCACGGGGGCTTCAAACCCCCGCGCCTTCATTGCCTCGCTCACCCGCGACATGCTCGACCAGATCCCGACCGTCCTGCGCGAAAGCGCCTACGGTATCGGCTGCACCACATGGGAGGTCGTACGGCACGTCCTGCTGCCGCAGGCGGGCGTCTCGATCATCGGTGCCATCATGCTCGGTCTGGGCCGTGCGCTGGGGGAGACCATGGCGGTGACGTTTGTCATCGGCAATGCCAACCGCCTTTCGCCCTCGATCATGGATCCTGGTTCGACCATCGCGTCGCGCATTGCCAGCGAGTTCAATGAGGCGCTTGGCCTGCAGATGAATGCGCTCATCGGCCTTGGCTGTGTGCTGTTCTTCGTCACGTTCGTGGTGCTGGTCATTGCCCGCATCCTCGTCTCCCGCGTCAAGCAGTATTGAGGGGAGCCAGATCATGTCAGACACATCCATGACCTCCATGAAGACCACCGAGATCAAATGGGGCCGCGTTCGCCAGTCCCGCCGGGTTCAGGACAAGGTCCTGCGCGTGTTTGCAACCGGCTCGACCATGCTCGCCGTGTTCGTCCTGTTCTGGATCCTCGGCATGTTGCTGTGGAAGGGTGGTCAGGGCATCAATCTTGACCTGTTCACGAAAATCACGCCTGGCCCCGGCACCCAGGGTGGCGGACTGCTTAACGCGATTGTCGGCTCCATCGTGCTGACCACGCTGGGGATTTCGATTGCCACACCCATCGGTGTCATGGCCGGCACGTATCTCGCAGAGTATGGTCGTGGCTCGAAGCTGGCCGATCTGGTCCGCTTCATCAACGATATCCTGCTGTCGGCACCCTCGATCCTGATCGGCCTGTTTGTCTATGTCGTGCTGGTGATGCCATTTCAGGGCTATTCCGGCTGGGCCGGAAGCATTGCCCTCGCCATCATCGCACTGCCGGTGATCGTGCGCACCACCGAGGACATGCTCCGGCTGGTCCCCAATGGCCTGCGCGAGGCGGCTGCCGCGCTGGGTGCGCCATCGTCGGTCGTGATCCGGCAGGTCTGCTGGCGGGCGGCGAAGGCCGGCATCGTCACGGGCATCCTGCTGGCTCTGGCCCGGATCGCCGGCGAGACCGCGCCATTGCTGTTCACCGCGCTCAACAACTCGTTCTGGTTCAACGCGAACCTGACCGGCGGGATCTCCAATCTTCCCGTCACGATCTATGCCTTTGCCTCTGCACCTTATGACAACTGGCAGCAACTGGCCTGGGCCGGTGCGCTGCTGATCACCGCCACGATCCTCGTGCTGTCGGTGTCGGCGCGTGCCTTGATCAACCGCAAATGACGTCGCGTGCCCGCGACTTCCGGGCACCGGACTGAACGATACAGAAAGGTCACGCTTCCATGTCCACAATGGCTGTTCAGGCTGCGCCATCCGCGGCAGTGGCTAACCCAAACGCGCAGGTCCGCATCGGGGTGAAGAACCTCGATTTCTACTATGGTGCCTTCCATGCCCTCAAGAGCATCAACATCAACTTTGGAGACCGGGAGGTCACGGCGCTGATCGGG
>JANMIB010000143.1:0-10187 GCA_031375605.1 Allobosea sp.
ATGTCGAAATCGCTCGGCAATGTCGTGGCCCCGCAAAAGGTCATCGAACAATCAGGCGCGGACATCCTGCGGCTGTGGGTGGCGTCGGTCGATTATTCCGACGACCAGCGTATCGGCCCCGAAATCCTCAAGAACATGCAGGAAACCTACCGCAAGCTGCGCAATACGATCCGCTGGATGCTGGGCACGCTGGCGCATTTCAATGAGGCGGACCGCGTCGAGGACGTGGCCTCGATGCCGGAGCTGGAACGGCTGATGCTGCACCGGCTGGCCGAGCTTGATGCCGGGGTGCGCGCCGCCTATGAGGCCTATGACTACAAGAAGGTGATCGCGCTGCTCTCGCAGTTCATGACCGCTGACCTGTCGGCCTTCTATTTCGATGTGCGGAAAGACGCGCTGTATTGCGATCCAGCCTCCAGCCATGCGCGGCGCTCGGCGCTGACGGTGGTCGATCAGGTGTTCCGTTGCATCACGGTCTGGCTTGCGCCGATCCTCGTGTTCACGGCGGAGGAGGCTTGGCTTGACCGTTATCCGGCACTGAAGGACAGCGGCGGCTCCGTGCATCTGGAAACCTTCCCCGAGGTGGATGCCGGATGGCTGGACGAGGGGCTTGCCGCCAGATGGGATGCCATCCGGAAGGTCAGGCGCGTGGTGACGGGCGCGCTCGAAATGCAGCGCGCGGCCAAGGTGATCGGTTCGTCGCTGGAGGCCGCGCCCGATGTGTTCATCGATGATCCCGTCCTGTTCAACGAAACAGAGAACGCCGATCTTGCCGAGATCAGCATCACATCAGGCATCACGCTCCGGTTTGGCGAACTCCCTCCCGACGCCTTCAGGCTTGGCGATGTTCCTGGCGTGGCTGTCGTCTTCAGGCCGGCTTCCGGCATCAAGTGCGCCCGCTCGTGGAAGTATTTCGACCCTGCAACCGCCGATCCGGCCTGGCCTGGCATCACCCCGCGTGATGCGCAGGCGATGCGGGAGCTCGACGGGGCGGCAGCCCAATGACGGCCATGCGCGCGGGCCTTGCCACGGCCATCATCACCTTCGTCGCCGACCAGCTCTCCAAGCTCTGGATCCTGTTCGTGGTCAGGCTGGAGGACACTGGCCCGTGGCAGCTGCTGCCGTTCATGGAGTTCGTCATGGTCTGGAACCGGGGCATCTCCTATGGCCTGTTCCAGCAGACCAGTGATGTTGGGCGCTGGTCGCTGGTGGTGCTGTCCATCGCCGCAGCCATCTGGCTGTCATCCTGGCTCAGGCGCTCGGTCCGGCGCGTCGAGGCCATCGGGCTTGGTCTGATCATCGGCGGCGCGCTGGGCAACGTGATCGACCGCATCGCCTATGGTGCGGTGGCCGATTTTGTTCATCTTCATTGGGGCACATTCAGCTGGTACGTGTTCAACATCGCAGATGCCGCCATTGTTGTCGGCGTCGTCGCTCTGCTGTATGACAGTTTCAAAGGCGCGAAAGTCTGACCGCAAGAGGCGCTGCCGATGGCGGCCAGATCGCGCGGGGGCTGACCGCCAACCAGGAATGTGGAGATCAAGACCATGCGTCAGGCATTGTTTTTCGCGGGTTCGCTCGTGGCGGGTTCACTGAGCACGGCTTTGCTGCTGGCGTCGCCTGCCGCAGCGCAGGATGGCCTCGGCGCTGGCCTTTTGTCGATCCTCGGCTTTTCGGTTCCAGACGCGCCCGCCATCGAATACCGCGAGCGTGCACCGCTTGTCGTGCCGCCGCGCTCGAGCTTGCCATCCCCCCAGGAGCGTGAGGCATCCCGTGCCCGTGCCAACTGGCCCAACGATCCCGATGCCGAGCGCCGCCGCCGTGGCGATGCCGGCGAGAGCGAGGCCTGGGCTGACCGGCGCCGCTTTAACGGTAACAACACACGCCTGTCCAACGACGAACTGGCGCGCGGACGCAATGGCGTCGTCTCGACAACACCCTATGGCGGCGAGGATCGCGACCTGAAATATGGCCCGATCCGGCAGATGCAGGAGGCGGACGCAAGATATGCTGCGCGGGCACAGCGCGACGCAGCGGAGCGGCCGCTTGGTGCAGAGCCACCGCGCAAATATCTCGTTGAGCCGCCACCGGGCTACCGTGCGCCGACACAGCGCGTGGCGCGCACCAATGCTGCGCCCAACCTGACGGGTGATCGCGATGTGGGCGTCCGTGACTTCATCTCGCAGGAAGCGCGGCGCTGACCAGGTTGACGGAAGCGCGGCGCTGACCAGGTTGAACCAAGCGCGGCGCTGATCAGGCTGATGCGTCCAGCATGTGAGCTGGCATCGTCCTGATGTTGAGGCCAGTGGCAGCGCATATGCCGCGTTGCGCGCGATGCGCGAATGAAGCAGGTTGTGGTCCCTCTGCCTGAAAAATGAAATTAAACCTGTTGTGCAGTCCTGACTGCGACGAAAGACAGCCATGACCGCGACATCTGTTCCTTCAGCCACCGGAATCGAGAATTTCAAGCTGGCCAACGGACTTGAGGTGGTGGTGATCCCGGACCGCCGCGCGCCTGTCGTGACCCACATGGTCTGGTATCGGAACGGTTCCGCCGATGATCCGGCTGGCAAGTCCGGCATCGCGCATTTTCTCGAACATCTGATGTTCAAGGGCACGGCCAAGTACCCGGCCGGGGCTTTCTCCAAGCAGCTTGCAGCTCTTGGCGGACAGGAAAACGCCTTCACCTCCTATGATTACACCGCCTATTTCCAGCGTGTCGCCAAGGAGCATCTGCCCGCCGTGATGGACTATGAGGCTGACCGGATGACGGGCCTGTCCTTCGATGATGCCGTGGTGGCGCCCGAACGCGATGTGGTGCTGGAAGAACGCCGCATGCGGGTTGATTCAGACCCAGGCGCGCAGCTTTCCGAGGAAATGACCGCTGCGCTGTTCATGCACCATCCTTATGGCCTGCCGGTCATCGGCTGGGAGCACGAGATCGCCGGGCTGGTCCACGCCGATGCCTTCAACTACTACCGCCGGTTCTACACGCCGGACAATGCCATCCTCGTGGTCGCAGGCGACACCGACGCTGACGAAGTGCGCGCCATGGCAACACGGATCTATGGCCCTGTCGCCTCCACGGGCGCGGCCCCGGTGCGCCAGCGCCTGGCCGAGCCGCCCGCCCGCGCCGCTCGCACGGTCACGGTGGCTGATCCGCGCGTAAAGCAGCCTTTGCTGTATCGCCAGTTTGTCGCGCCAAGCTATGGCAACGCGGCGGGCGATGACGCGTTCGCGCTTGATCTGGCTCTGGACATCATGGGCGGCGGCGCAACCTCGCGGCTGTACCGCGATCTGGTTGTCGAGCGTGAGGTCGCGTCCCATGTCAGCGGTTCATACTGGGGTTCGATGCTCGATTCAGGCCGCATCTCGTTCAGCGCCGCGCCGCATGAAAGCATTTCGCTCGATACGCTGGAAGCAGCCCTGAGCGACGGCATCATGAAGTTCCTCGAAAGCGGGCCGACCGAAGCCGAGCTTCGCCGCTCGCGCACGCGGCTGATCGCCGACACCATTTATGCACGCGACAGCCAGTCCAGCCTTGCGCGGCTTTATGGCTCTTCGCTTGCGGTGGGTGACAGCATCGAGGACATCGAGGCGTGGCCGACGCGCCTTGGCAAGGTGTCTGCCGAGGCTGTCACAGCTGCCGCACGCAAGCACATCGATCTCAAGCGCGGCGTCACCGGTCGTCTGATGGGTGCGTGACGCTTCGATTGTCTGTCGGCGAAATGAGCGCCAGCTGAATCAATGAGAAGCGTGCCGTCTGGCAGCGTTTCGCAAAAGAAAGCCCACCATGAACGCGCCCGTCAAATCCGCTGCCGCCGTTGGTCCTGCTGTCATGGCTGGGCCACGCATCCGCGAGGTCACCGCCAGTTGCGGCGTCAGCGCCTGGTTGGTCGAGGATCACAACCTGCCGCTCATCGCAGTCGATTTCGCCTTCCTGCATGGCGCAAGCCATGATCCTGCGGGTAAGGCTGGCGCGCTGAACCTCGTTTCCGGCCTGCTCGATGAGGGCGCGGGGGACATGGATGCCGAAGCCTTCCAGAACGCATTGGCTGACCATGCTGTCGAACTGTCCTTCTCTGCGGACCGGGACGAGTTTCGCGGCTCGCTGAAAACGCTGCGCGAGCATCGCATGGAGGCTTTCCGGCTGATGGCGCTGGCGTTGCAGAAGCCGCGCTTTGACGAGGATGCCGTCACCCGCGTCAAGGCGCAGGTCAGCGCCGGGCTGAGGCGCGAGCAGCAGGATCCGGACTCGATCGCCCGCCGCGCCTTTTCCGCCTCCGCCTTCCCCGGTCATCCCTATGCGCAGCAGGCGCGTGGAACACTGGAAAGCGTGGCCGCAACAACCAGCGCCGATCTGAAAGCCCTTGCCGCCAAGGTCTTCACACGTGCCGCACTGAAGGTTGTGGCGGTCGGAGACATCACCGAGGCCGAACTGATTGCGTTGATCGATCAGGCGTTCGGTGCATTGCCAGCGACCACATCACTGTTGCCGGTGGCGAAAACCGTTCTGTCGGGCCTCGGCACTGTCGAGATCATCCAGATGGACGTGCCGCAGACCTCGCTGCGCTATGGCGCGCCTGGTCTTTTCCGCACCGATCCTGATTTCATCGCTGGCGAGATCGTCAATCACGTTCTGGGCGGCTCGGCCTTCACCTCGCGGCTGTTCATGGAGGTCCGCGAAAAGCGCGGCCTGGCCTATGGCGTGTCGAGTTCGCTGATCGCCATGCGCCATGCCGCCATCCATGTCGGCGGGACAGCCACCAAGAATGACCGCGTGGCCGAATCGCTCGATGTCATGCGCGGCGAAATGCGCTCATTGGCCAAGGACGGCCCGACGGAGCATGAACTGGGCGAAGCCAAGGATTACCTGATCGGCTCCTTCCCGCTGCGTTTTGACACGTCGAGCAAAATCGCCAGCCAGCTGCTGTCTTTCGCGATCAACGATCTGGGCATCGACTACACCGCCAGGCGCAACGATCTGTTCCGGGCTGTGACCATGGCTGATGCGCGTCGCGTGGCGGCGCGGCTTTATGCCGAGGACCGCCAGCTTGTCGTGGCGGTCGGCCAGCCGGTCGGTCTGGCCTGATCCATGCCGGTTCGCCGACTGGAGCCGGTTCTGGTCGATCAGATTGCCGCTGGCGAGGTGATCGAGCGGCCTGCGGCAGCGGTCAAGGAACTGGTCGAGAATGCACTGGATGCCGGCGCAAGCTCCATCGAGATCACGGTCGAGGCCGGGGGGCGCAGCCTGATCCGCGTGGTGGATGACGGCACGGGCATGAGCGCGGACGATCTCGCGTTGTGTGTCGAGCGCCATGCCACGTCGAAGCTCCCGACCGGAAACCTGTTCGCGATCCAGACGCTTGGCTTCAGGGGCGAGGCGCTGCCCTCCATCGGGTCGGTGGCACGGCTTGATATTGTCACCCGCAGTTCAGACGCTGCCATGGGCGCGGCCATCACGGTCAATGGCGGCCTCAAGGGCGAGGTGAGGCCGGCAGCGGCTGCAAAAGGCACCCGCATCGAGGTGAGTGACCTGTTCTTCGCCACACCAGCTCGGCTGAAGTTCCTCAAGTCGGACCGCTCCGAAGCCTTGGCTGTTGCCGAGACCGTGCGGCGGCTGGCGCTGGTTCACCCCGATGTGCGGTTTGCCCTTGAAGGAGACAACCTGACGCCGTTCACCTTTCCGCGTGAAGGTGCCGCTGGCCAGCTTGCCCGCCTTGCCCGCATCATCGGGCGGGACTTTCCTGACAATGCCGTGCTCATCGAGGCCGAACGCGAAGGGGTGCGCGTTGAAGGCCATGCAGGCCTGCCGACCTACAACCGCGGCAATGCGCAAGGCATCCACCTGGCCGTCAATGGCCGCCCGGTGAAAGACAAGCTGCTGCTGTCGGCGGTGCGCGGCGGCTATGCCGATGTGCTGGCAGGCGCTCGCTACCCCGTCATCGTGCTGAACGTGGCCTGCGATCCGGCGCTGGTCGATGTCAACGTCCACCCGGCCAAGACCGAGGTGCGTTTCCGCGACGGCCCCCTGGTGCGGGGCCTTGTCGTCAATGCCATTCGCGAGGCCATTGGCCGGGCTGGCTACCGCGCCACGACCACGGGCGGTGTCCGCACCCTCAATGCCATGCGCGGGCTGTTCCAGCCGCAAGCCCCCGGCTTTGGCTGGAATGGTGGCGAGAACCGCCCCCGGATCCCTGTGAGCAGCGGTTTTGGAGAAACGCGGCAGGCGGGCTTTGAGGCGTTCACACCTTCTGCCGACACACGCATCAGCGCTGCCATCCCCGACCATGCCGCCCATCCGCTTGGCGCTGCGAGGGCGCAGCTGCACGAGACCTACATCGTGGCACAGACGGCGGATGGCTTTGTCCTTGTTGACCAGCATGCCGCCCATGAACGGCTGGTCTATGAGCGCTTGAAGACGGCAAGGGCCGGTCGCGGCATCACTCGGCAGATGCTGCTGGTGCCCGAAGTGGTGGAGCTTGACCCGGTCGATGCCGACCGGCTTCAAGGCGCAGCCGTTGAGCTTGAAAGCCTTGGCCTTGTCATCGAGGCCTTCGGGCCGGGGGCTGTCCTTGTGCGGGAAGCCCCGGCGGAGCTGGCAGGCGGCAACATGCGCCAGCTTGTGCACGATATGGCAGACGCGCTGGCCGGTGACGGCGATGCGTTGAAGCTGCAGGGCCGCCTTGACCATGTGCTCGCCACCATGGCCTGCCACCACTCGGTGCGCGCGGGCCGCCGACTTCGGTTGGAAGAGATGGACGCCTTGCTCCGCGAAATGGAAATCACGCCATCGTCAGGCCAGTGCAACCATGGCAGGCCGACCTATGTGGAGCTGAAGCTGAGCGACATCGAGCGGCTGTTCGGGCGGAAGTAGCGCCCTGCTACCTGATCATCAGCAGATCATGCGCGAACTTCATCGCGATGGCCAGCGCTGACACAGCTGTTGCAATCGCAGCGCGCCGGTTGAGCAACTGCGTCCGGTTCATGGCGATGACGATGCGGTTGAAGTCCTGCGCATCAAGTTTCTCCGTCAGGCTGATGCGGCGGACATGGTTGCAGCTCGCTTTCCACCAGAGGAAAGCTGCAGCGAGAGCGCTGACAAGGGCGAGGGCGTCGAAGATTTGCAGCATCACGGGGCTTTCAACCGTTGGCGGTATCGCCGAAGCTCAGAAACCGCACATCGGTTCCGCCGTAAGCGCGTCGATCTATTTCGGTAAATTGAGCAGGAATTTCAAGGGCTGCGCTTGCCGCTTCTTCCAACAGAACCAGTGCGCCCGGCCTCAGCCAGCCGCCATCCCGAGCCGACGCCAGCGCCAGCTCCCCCAGCCCCTTGCAGTAAGGCGGATCGCAGAACACAAGATCAAACGGCTCCATGCCGGAGATCGGGCCGAGTTTGGTGGCATCGCGGCGATAGATCCGTGTCGTGCCGCCAAGGCCCAGCGCCTCCTGGTTGCCCCTGATCAGGCCGCGAGCCTCCATGCCGTCGTCCACCAAAAGCGCAAAGCTCGCCCCGCGCGACATGGCCTCGAATGACAGTGCGCCCGTGCCCGCGAACAGGTCGAGCACCCTTGCGCCGTCCAGATCGACATCCTTGTGGTGCATCAGGATGTTGAACAGGCTTTCGCGCAGCCGGTCAGAGGTCGGGCGGATACCCGTCTCGCCCGGTTTCGGGCCAAGCAGGGAGCGCCCGCGCAAGTCACCGCCAACGATCCGCATGCGCCCCGCCGTCAGAACTTCGGCTTGCGTGGCCCGCGCGGCTTGTCGCCGCCTCGGTCCGATGCGCCGCGTCCGGATCGCGCGCCACGTCCAGGCCCGCCACCTCCAGGTCCGCCACGGTTGGGCGGCTTGCCGCCAAAGCCGCCGCGACCTTCGCTGCGCTCGCCAGCATCACGGCCGGAACCACCGAATGAGCGGGCAGGGCGATCACCATCCGCGCGCGGGCGGAAGGTGCGCTCGCCATCGGCATGCGGCGGCCTGTCGCCGAAATCTCGGCGCGGCGGCCTGTCGCCGAAATCGCGGCGTGGGGGTCTGTCCGTTGCATCGCGGCGCGGCGGGCGATCTCCGAAATCCTTACGTGGCCCTGATGCGCTGCGGTCCTTGAAGTCAGTCCGGTCCTTGAAGTCAGTTCTCGGGCCTCGCGGCTTGAAGCCATCGCCGCCGCGCTCCCCATCCGGTCGGTTGGTGCGCGGCCTGTTGAAAGGCCTGTCGCCATCGGCGCGCGGCGGTCTGTCGCCAAAGTCACGGCGCGGGGGCCTGTCTCCAGCTTCGCGGCGCGGTGGCCTGTCCCCGTCTTCACGTGGGCGGCGGAAGGGGCGCTCTTCTCCGCTCGGCGCAGCAAAATCAGCGCGGGTATAGCGTGGTTTGCGCGGCAGGTCCGGCGATGCACCGGAAACCCGCTCGACATTCACCCGCTCCACCTGGACCCGCCGTCCGTTCGGATCCTCGATGGGCTTTGACCGGACGCGCTCGCGTCCACCGGCAGCATCACGCTCCGCCCGCTCGTTGCGCTCCTCGCGCGGGTCCGCACCACGGCGCGGGCCGGTTCGCTGGGGCTTCATCTGCGTGGTGTCAACATCGCGCCAGATCGCGCCACGGCCTTCTTCGGCACGCAGCAGGATGTCTCGCGGGGCATCGCCGCTTTCCTCGCGGGCGCGGTGGTAAGCGCCCTCGCGCGGCTTGCGCTGGCCACGTTCGTCGCCCCCTTCGCGGCGCGGGCCGCGCTCCTGTGTCCGGGGTGCGCTGCGCCCGCGGGTTGAATCACGGCCTTGCTGCTCGCCACGGCCCTGCGGGCCGCGCCCGCCGCCGCGCTCGTTTTCATGCGCGGGTTCCCGGTCAAGCCGGTTCTCGTTGCGCACGGGCGTGTCGAAATCAACGCCGGCAATGGTAGCGAGCTGCTCGCCGAGCTGGTCACGCAGGACTTTTGAACGAATCTCTTCGACCTCGCCTTCGGCCAGTTCACCAAGCTGGAACGGGCCGAATGAAATCCGGATCAGCCGGTTCACGATCAGGCCAAGATGTTCAAGCACGCGCTTGACCTCGCGGTTCTTGCCCTCGCGCAGATCGACCGTGAGCCAGGTGTTGTCACCGACCTCGCGGTCGCGCGTGGCGACCACCGGCCCGAAATTTTCGCCGTCGATCACCACCCCGCCGCGCACCGCATCGAGCTTGTCCTGCGTGATCTGGCCATAAGCCCGCACCCGGTAGCGGCGCAGCCAGCCTGTCTCTGGATGGCCCAGAACGCGCGCCAGCCCGCCATCATTGGTCAGCAGCAAAAGCCCTTCGGTGTTGATGTCGAGGCGGCCGATGGTGATGACGCGTGGCAGGTCTTCCGGCAGCGTCTCGAACAGGGTCGTGCGGCCTTCCGGATCGTGGTTGGTGGCCACCAGGCCGGATGGCTTGTGATAGAGCCAGAGCCGCGTGCGTTCACGCGCCGGCAATCGGTCGCCGTCAATGGTGATTCTTGCCGTCGGCAGCACATCAAGCGCCGGCGAGGAGATGACATGGCCATCCACCGCCACGCGGCCCTGTTCGATCATGACCTCCGCATCACGCCGTGATGCGGCACCTGCACGTGCGATGACCTTGGCGATGCGTTCCGCACCGCCTTCCTTCTCGGGCGAGGCCAGCCGCTCGGGATTACCTTCGCGCGGCAGGAATGGGCGGCGCTCGGGCCGCGAAGAGCTGCGGGGCGGGCCATCGTTTCGCGGTGCATCACCACGGGAGCTATCGCGTTGGCCCCTTCCCACGCGATCAGACGAGGATCGCTCGGGCCGTTCGCCATCCCGGAAGGGGCGGGGCGCGCGGTCGTCGAACTCGCGCCGGGGTGGCTTGCCGGAAAACTCCCCGCGAGGCGACCTGCCGCCGACATCGCGACTACGTGGCGGCCTGTCGCCAAAATCACGGCTGGGGCCGTCATCGCTGCGCGCTGCACGCGGCTTGAAGCCCTCATCGCTGCGCGCTGATCTGGGTTTGAAACCCTCTCCGCCACGTGGCCTGTCTGCTCCCTCAAAGCGGCGCGGACGCTCGCTGCGGTCATCACGGGGCCGTTCATTTGCAGCGGGCGCATCGCGGAAAGCACCGGGCTTGTAGTTGCTGCCTGCAGGTTTGAACCCGCCACCCGGCTTGTAGCTGCCTGAGCGCTGCGGGCGCTCGTCATTTCCAAAAGAGCGCGCGGGGCGCTCGTC
>JANMIB010000357.1:0-3307 GCA_031375605.1 Allobosea sp.
CATGAACTACGACGGCGCGACCGGCTGGATCGTGGGCCACGAGAACAAGGGCCTCGGTGCCATGTTTGTGATGATGAACGAAGCCCGTCTCGCGGTCGGCATCCAGGGCCTTGGCTGCTCTGAAGTGGCGTACCAGAACGCAGTCGCCTACGCCAAGGATCGCCGTCAGGGTCGCGCGCTGACCGGCGTTGCCGAGCCGGACAAGCCCGCCGACACGCTGATGGTACACCCCGATGTGCGCCGCAACCTGATGTCGATCCGCGCCTTCAACGAGGCAGCCCGCGCGCTGGTGCTGTGGACCGCCCTCAAGGCTGACGTGGCGCACCGTTCCAGCGATGCCGCCGAGCGGCAGGCAGCGGACGACCACATGGGCCTGATGACACCCGTGATCAAGGGCGTGCTCACCGATGTCGGCTTCGACAACACCGTCAAGGCGCAGCAGATGTTCGGCGGCCATGGCTATGTCGAGGAATGGGGCATGAGCCAGTTCGTGCGCGATGCCCGCATCGCCATGATCTATGAAGGCGCTAACGGCGTTCAGGCCATGGACCTTGTGGGCCGCAAGCTTGGCCGCGATGGTGGCCGCGCCATCATGGCGTTCTTTGGCGAGGTCAGCGCGTTCTGTCAGGACCATGCGGCTGACGAGGCCATGAAGCCTTATGTTGGCCCGCTCGGCTCCGCCCTTGAGCAACTCCAAGGCGCGACCATGTGGTTCATGCAAAATGCCATGGCCAAGCCCAACAATGCCGGTGCCGGTGCGCATGATTACATGCACCTGTTCGGCCTCGTGGTGCTGGGCTACATGCACGCCAAGATGGCGCGCGTGGCGCTCGACAAGCTGAAGGCAGGTGCCAATGGTTCAACCGAGCGCATGAATGCCAAGCTGGTCACGGCCCGCTTCTTCATGGAACGCTCGCTGCCTGAAGCCGCAGCCCACGTCGCCCGCATCCAGACAGGGTCCGACATGACGATGGCCTTCACGGCGGATCAGTTTTGAGGCGCACATGAACGCAAACCATCAAGCCTTCAACGTCGTTGCAGCTACTGTGCTAGCCTCTTGCTACAATGAACATCCTCTGCCATCGCAGATAAGTAACAATAAGATTTCGACTCAGTTTAATCTCGATGAAAATGTTGTTGAAAACAGCATCAATTGGCTTGTTGACAACAAATATATTACAGTTCGCGGCACTACGTATGAGTACATCGATGCAAATCGGACGAACATGTCAATCGTCAGACATGCCCTTTTGAGTGATAAAGGATTTGGGTCACTCGCAATAAAAATGGATTCGCTCTCCGGCTCTGTCGGAGAAGTACTTGCAGAGAAAACTAGAGAAGCAAACACTCCAAGCGGCGCAAGCGCTCTCGGCGAATTCTTAGGCGGTTTCTTTGGTGGTTCTATAAAAACACTCAGTAGTTGAGAGAAAGCCCAATGGCCAAACCTTATTTGTCCGATGACGTCTGCACGCCGCACCGCATGGCCGATGGCATCGACTGGGTCAAGGTCAATGCCATGACCGAAGCCGAACTGGATTCGCTGATTGCTTCCGACCCTGACGATGACGGCGGCGACATTCCGGAGGACATGGCAGTGCTGGGCACAGTTCGACTCAACCTGCCGCTTTTCCTTGCCAGAGAATTGCCAGCCGCCGGACCTGAACGGGACCGGGAGGTTAGCCGCATCGTGGCGGCTCACCTTAAGCGAAAGACATCTCGCCCGCGAAAAGTTGGCTGAGCGAAAAAATAACGGGAGGAACCCCACATGGCCGAAGCCTACATCTACGATCACGTGCGCACCCCGCGCGGCAAGGGCAAGGCCGATGGGTCGTTGCATGAAGTCACCGCCATCGAGCTTGGCAGCCAGACGCTGAAGGCGATCAAGTCGCGCAACGATCTTGATGTGTCGCTGGTGGAAGATGTCGTCTTCGGCTGCGTTGATCCGGTCGGCGAAGCGGGCGCGGACATCGCTCGCACCGCAGCGCTCAAGGCCGGTTACGGCACGACCGTTCCCGGCATCCAGATCAACCGTTTCTGTGCATCGGGCCTCGATGCCGTGAACTTCGCCGCGGCTCAGGTGATGAGCGGCAACAAGGAACTCGCCATCGGCGGCGGCGTCGAGAGCATGAGCCGGGTCGGAATGGGCGCTTCCGGCTTCGGAATCGCGGTCGATCCATCTGTTGCCATCGACACCTATTTCATGCCGCAAGGCGTGGCCGCCGACCTGATCGCCACCAAATTCGGCTTCTCGCGCGATGATGTCGACGCCTACGCCGTGCAGTCGCACAAGCGCGCGCACGCAGCGTGGGAAAAGGGATACTTCAACAACTCCGTCGTGCCCGTGAAAGACATCAACGGACTGACAATTCTGGGCCGCGACGAAACCATCCGCCCCGGTGCTGACATGCAGGGCCTTGCGTCGCTGAAAGCGGCTTTCGCCATGATGGGCGAGCAGGGCGGCTTCGATGCCGTCGCGACCTACGCGCACCCCGATGTCGAGTTCGTCAACCACGTCCACCATGCCGGTAACTCCTCCGGCATCGTCGATGGGGCCGCAGCCGTGCTGGTCGGCTCGAAGAAAGCCGGCAAGGCGATGGGCAAGGCCCCGCGCGCCCGCATCCGTGCCTATGCCACCGTCGGGTCCGACCTCGCGCTGATGCTCACCGGCCCGGTCGACGTGACCGAACTGGTGCTGAAGAAGGCGAAGATGAGCCTGAAGGACATCGACCTGTTCGAGCTGAACGAAGCGTTTGCCTCGGTCGTGCTGCGTTACCAGCAGGCTTTTGATCTTGATCCGGAGCGCCTCAACGTCAATGGCGGGGCCATCGCCATGGGCCACCCGCTCGGTGCAACCGGCGCGATGATCCTCGGTACGGTGCTCGACGAGCTTGAGCGCACCGGCAAGCAGACGGCGCTGATCACGCTCTGCGTCGCCGCCGGCATGGGCGTTGCGACGATCATCGAACGGGTTTGAGTTCTGCCCTCTCCCGTTCAGGGAGAGGGTGGCCCGCGTCAGCGGGTCGGGAGAGGGAAGTCCCTCACAGCCAATTCAACCGAAGGTGCACGGCGCTCAGGCAGGCCCTCTTTCGCCTCGCTGCGCTCAGCACCTTCTCCCTGAATGGGAGAAGGAGAAACAAAATGAAACTCAACAATTTCCGCTTCGAGACCGACGCTGACGGCATCGCCCTTGCCACCTGGGACATGCCCGACCGCTCGATGAACGTGATCACCCCCGAGGTGATGGCGGACCTGAAAGCCATCATCGACAAAGTGGTGGCTGATGAAACCATCAAGGGTTGCGTCATCA
>JANMIB010000371.1:0-4274 GCA_031375605.1 Allobosea sp.
GAACAAAACAAAGGACTGGGCAAGCCGCCATGAACATCCTCATCTTTTTCGGCAGCACGGAAGGCCAGACGCGGAAAATCGCGATGTTCATTCGTGATCGGCTTGAGCAAGCGGGGAACAAAGTTCGTTTGATCGATGCGAGTGATGATATTGACGTCGACATCACCACGTTTGACCGGGTGATTGTCGCGGCCTCACTGCATGCGGGAGACTATCAGTCATCGGTTGTTGACTTTGCGACGACCCACCACCCTGAACTCAACAGGATGGAAACGGCGTTCATCTCCGTGTCGCTCTCTGCTGCCGGCAAGGACACAGAAGATGCCGAAGGGCTGGCGAATTGCGTGGCCAGGTTCGAGGCTGACACGGGCTGGCATCCGGCGCGGGTCAAGCATGTCGCAGGTGCCTTCCGTTTCACGCGCTATGATCTGATGAAACGCTGGGCGCTGAAGTATATCGCCTGGCAAAAGGGCCAATCGACCGACACTTCGCGCGACCATGAACTGACTGATTGGGCCGCGCTGAAAAGGTTTGCGGAGACGTTTGTTGCGACCAAACCGGTTGTGATTGCAAGTGATGGGCTGGGTGCTGGATACACTGGCTGATGCTGACGCGGATGTTACATCCGTCGCAAGACGACTGAGCGCTGCCATGTCCTCACCGCCGTCCCGCGGGCGACCTGCTCAGTTATCGCAGTGCGCGTCACGGCCACATCTGCCTGCATTGTCGCCTTTGGGCGGCGATCATTGGCATGCCGTATGATGTCACATCAATCAGCGCGGCAAGTGCAGGCGTCCTGGCACTTTGGCCTGTTGGAAGGCTGAACCTTCTCGTGTTCCGTGATGGATGCTGATGATGGTTCCAGCCATACCTTCCAGGATCGCGCTGGCATCCTTGAGCGTTCCGATGCCAGCCTGCTTGCCGGTTTCGGTGACGAAGTCGCAGGCCGCCCGAACTTTCGGGCCCATTGATCCTGTCGCAAATTCTTGAGCTGCAAGCTCGCGCGGTGTCACATGCCTGAGAGCTCGGACCATTTCGGAGCCCCAACCCAGATAGAGTGCATCAACATCGGTCAGCATCACCAACCAGTCCGCCCCAAGCTGTCGCGCCAGAAGGGCGCTGGCACTGTCCTTGTCGATCACCGCCTCGATCCCGGTCAGGCTGCCATCCTCCAGTTCGATGACAGGAATGCCGCCACCACCCGTGCAGATCACGATCACATTCTTCTCGACCAGCAGTTCGATCACACGAGCTTCCAGAATCTCGAGCGGAGCCGGTGAAGCCACCACACGCCGCCAGCCCTTGCCATCTGCAGCAACGCGCCAGCCACGCTCTGCTGCCAAAGCGCGCGCCTCGCTCTCGGCATAGACAGGCCCAATCGGCTTTGATGGTTTACGAAAGGCCGGGTCATGACGATCCACCCGCACCTGGGTCAGGAGCGCTGCGATCAAGGTGCCACCGGGCAGTACATTCATCAGCTGTTGCTCGATCAGATAGCCGATCATGCCGGCGCTTTCCGCATCGAGAATATCAAGGGGATAGGGGGTGTCAGGCGTGGCCGCCGCTTGAAGCGCCAGCAGGCCGACTTGCGGGCCATTGCCGTGGGTGATCACCACCTCGTGGCCAGCGACACAGACCGGTGCCAGCGCTTCAGCTGCGATCCTGATGTTACGGGCCTGATTTTCTGCGGTCAGTGCCTCGCCACGCTTAAGAAAGGCATTGCCGCCAAGTGCAAAGACAATGCGCATTGCGTTGTTTCCTGTTCGCCCTGAAACTTCAGACGCAGGCATCCTGCTACGAAATCCCGACACATTCCTTGCGCTGGCTCAGATATTGGTTCGCTTGCAGCTGATCCGCCGACTTCAAGACTTGCAAACAGCGGGCTTGGGCCTGTTTTGCTGCGATCCATTGTCGGGCCTCAGTGCAGGCTTTGACCTGCCCACCGTCAGAGCGTCATGTCGATCACGACCCGCCCGTTGATCGTGCCGCGCTTCAGCCCGTCGAAAATCGTGTTGATGTCAGACAGAGGCGCCAGCGTGTAACGCGCCTTGACCTTGCCCTCCGCTGCGAATTGGAGAGCTTCGACAAGATCCTGCCGCGTGCCCACGATCGAGCCGCGAACCGTGATCCGCTTCAGCACGGTGTCGAAGATCGGCATGGCAAAGCGGCCAGGCGGCAACCCGACGATGGCCATGGTGCCCTTGCTGCGCATGGCACCAAACGCGCTGTTGATGGCCTCCGGACTGACGGCTGTCACCAGCACGCCATGAACGCCGCCGATGGCTTTCTGGATTGCATCCGCAGGGTCCACATGGGTCGTGTTGATGGACAGGTCGGCACCAAGATCGGCGGCGAGGTCAAGTGCGGACTGCCGGTTGTCGATGGCCACACAGTGCATCCCCATCGCCTTGGCATACTGAACTGCCATGTGGCCAAGACCGCCGATGCCCGAGACAGCGACCCACTCACCGGGGCGCACCTCGGTCTCCTTCAGCCCTTTGTAGACCGTAAGACCCGCGCACAGCACGGGTGCTGCGGGAGCGAAGTCGAGGTCGTCGGGCAAGTGTCCGACATAGGCCGGATCAGCGAGGACATATTCCGCAAAGCTGCCGTTGACCGAATAGCCAGTGTTTTGCTGCTTTGCGCAAAGCGTCTCCCAGCCTGTCCCGCAATAGCTGCAGCAGCCACAGGCTGTGTGCAGCCAAGGCACGCCCACGCGGTCCCCTTCCTTCACGTTGGTTATGCCGCTACCAACTGCCGCGACAATGCCTGTTCCTTCATGGCCGGGGATGAAAGGCAGTGATGGCTTTGCCGGCCAGTCGCCGTCAACCGCATGCACGTCCGTATGGCACACACCGGAGGCCTTGACCTGCACGAGAATCCGGTTGGCTGGCAGCTCAGGAACAGGCAACTGCTCTATGGACAATGGTTGTCCGAAGGCATGAGCCACGGCAGCCTTCATGGATCTGGGAAGCATCGTCTTGCCCTCTTGGATTGATGCAGCTCTAGAAGGACATCAAAAGCGGCGTTCCGGCGCGCTGGATGAGGGAACTGGTGACACCGCCCATCACAAACTGACGCAGACGCGAGTGCCCGTATCCGCCCATGGCAATGATATTTGCTCCTGATTTGGTGGCATGGCCGTCAAGCAGGTCCGCCACGGGGCCGTCTTTTGTCGACAATTCGACGATCTCGACATGCAGGCCCTTGCGTGACAGATGGCGCGCGAGATCAGCTCCGGGCAGGGTGCTCGACATGTCCTTGTCACCCATGACCGAGACGATATCGATGTGCTTGATGTCTCCGAACAGACCCAGCAGGTCTCCAACGGCGCGGGCTGCATGGCTCGTTCCGTCCCAAGCCATCAAGGCCTTGTTGACTGCCTCGAGAGGCGCATGTTTCGGTGTCGCCACCAGCACCGGACGGCCGGACCTGAAAAGGGCCTCTTCGAAGATTGTGGCTTTGGCGTCCATGACGGCATCGGGTTGATCAACGACGATCAGGTCACTCGCGCGCGCCGCCCGCACCGCAACCTCGGCAGCGTCGCCAGCACGATCCTTCATCTCATGGATATCGGCAATCACACCGGCAATGCGCGCAGCGTCTCGTGCGGTATCGGCTGCAGCAGTCGCCCTTGCTTGGCTTTTGGCATTGATGTCCGCGACCAGTGACGACGGGAGCGACATCCACATCGGTGAATACGGTGTTGCCAGATGCTGTGTGGCAATCGTGACCGTGAGATGCGCGCCTGTGGCCGCCGCCAGTTTGAGCGATTGCTGCAATGCGGCTTCGGGAAGCGTTTCACCGACGTGCAGGATACAGGCGATGCTGGTGATCTTTTTTGTACCGGAGAAGGACATGCAAACCTCGTGTCTGGAATGTTGGACATCAGGTAGCAGCAGCTGTGCAGCGTCGTATTGACATGGATCAGTGTTTGTCTGCGATGATTGGCGGCCTTGTCGAGACGGCCCCGCGTGGATGCACGTGAGCCAAGACATCATGCCAACGACACAACGAGGAAGATGATGACAGTCAGCCTCAGCTTTCATGGTGCCGCAGGAACGGTGACAGGTTCTTGCTATCTGCTGCAAACGGCGTCAGCGCGTGTGCTGATTGACTGCGGGCTATTTCAGGGATCGAAAACGCTGAAGCAGCTGAACTATGGGCCTTCTCCGTTCGAGGCTCGTGAACTCGATGCGGTGCTGCTGACGCACGCGCACATTGATCATTCAGGGCTGTTGCCAAAGCTGATTGTGGCCGGTTTCGACCGGCCC
>JANMIB010000458.1:0-14067 GCA_031375605.1 Allobosea sp.
GCCGCCGAAGGGCATCGAAACCTTCGATCCATGGCACCTGCCGCTGCTCAACACGTTGATCCTGCTGACCTCCGGCACCACCGTGACATGGGCTCACCATGCGCTGCTGCACGACGACCGCAAGGGGCTGAAACAGGCCCTCTGGCTCACCGTGATCCTCGGCACCTTGTTCACCATCTGCCAGGTCTACGAGTATTCGCACGCCGCGTTCTCGTTCAAGGGCCACGTGTATGGCGCGACCTTCTATATGGCGACCGGGTTCCACGGCTTCCATGTGCTCATCGGTACGATCTTCCTCGCTGTGTGTCTTTACCGGGCCTATATAGGACATTTCACGGCCAAGCAGCATCTGGGCTTCGAGTTTGCCGCCTGGTACTGGCATTTCGTGGATGTGGTCTGGCTGTTCCTCTTCGCCGCCATCTATGTCTGGGGTGCAGGAGCCCATGCCGGGGCGCATTGAACAGCGCGAACTGCGGAACCAGAGGGCGGCTCAAAGGCCGCCCTTTTTTTGTTCAGGATCGTTGCGGTGAGGACAAAAGCTCATCCAGCCATCCTGTAAGCCGCTCGTGCCCGCATGTGATCTCGAGAACGACAGGCACAATCAGCAGCCGCGCCGCAAGCGCAGGGGGAATATCCCCACCCATCCGTGCGGCATCCTTCTCGGTTGTGGCAACGCCTGCCTGTTCAGCCGCAGCCCTGCGCGCGACGAGATCAAGATCAGCTACGGTATAGGGCGCGTGGTCAGCGACGAAATGCCGGCTCGTAACCGTTGCACCGCAGCCTTCCAGTGTGCGCACGAACTTCTCCGGCAGCGCGATGCCGGCCATGGCCAGCAGCTTTTGGCCCTTGATCCGGGCAGCCACCTGTTCGGGCACCCGCATGGTGGCCTTGAGGACATCCAGCCCGCGCGGCAGCATAGCCTCGACATGGCCATCACCACCGCCGATGACCAGCGCGACATGCACGCTTGCTGCCTGCCCATCGACCGGTGCCCGCAGCGGCCCCGCCGGAAACACCATGCCGTTGCCGAAGCCCGAGCCGCCATCAATCACGGCCACGGTCAGGTCCTTGTGCAGTGACGGGTTCTGCAGCCCGTCATCCATGATGATGACGCTGGCCCCAGCCCGCAGCGCCGCTTCTGCCCCCGCCACACGGTCTGCCGCGACAATCACGGGCGCGACGCGTGCGAGAAGCAGCGGCTCGTCTCCCACCTCAGCCGCACGGTGACGTGCCGGATCGACCATGACAGGGCCTTTGAGGGTTCCGCCATAGCCGCGTGACAGGAACATGGGTGACTGGCCGCGTGCCAGCAGCATCCGCGCGATCATGATCGCCGTGGGGGTCTTGCCTGCGCCACCAACCGTGAAATTGCCGATGCACACCACGGGACATCCGGCCTTCTGCCCCGGCTGGCGCATGCGCCGCAGGGTCAGGGCACCATAGATGGATGCAAAAGGCACCATCATCCTGGCAAGAAACGATGGCGGCGTGGTCCACCAGAAGGCGGGCGGCCTGATCACGACCCTTCACGGTCCTGCAGGCCGTGGATCTCCGCATGCCGTGTTGTTTCCTCGCGCACCCTGGCCAGATTGGCCCGCGCCAGCAAGGGGTCGAGCGCCTGCATGACCTTGTCGGCCGCACCGGCCAGCCCGCTGACAACCTGCATGGCCTGACGCCCTGCAGCCCGTGCGGCCTGCGCATGGTTCAGCCAGTGAAGCACCTGCCCTGCCAGCGCGCCGGTGTCGGGCACCTTGACCGCCCCTTGCGCCTGGTCGAGCGAGGCATAGACATCCGTGAAATTATGGACGTGAGGCCCGTGGATGATGGCAGTTCCCAGCTTGGCAGGCTCGATCGGGTTCTGGCCGCCATGGGGCACCAGCGATCCTCCCAGATAGGCAACAGGGGCCAGCCTGTAGAACAGCCCCAGTTCGCCTACCGTGTCGGCCACATAGATGTCGATGGCACGGTCTGGCGAATGGCCTGCCGAACGGCAACCGCTCGACACACCTTGACCGCGTGCCATGCTTTCGATCTCGGCACCGCGCTGCGGGTGCCTTGGTGCAATGATCGTGAGCAGGCGAGGCAGCCTTTCGGCCACGCGGCGGTGCGCATCGATGATCATCTCGTCTTCGCCTGGATGGGTGCTGGCGGCGATCCAGATGGGCCGACCCGCCGTGACGCCTTCCAGCATGGCGAGGACAGCCGGGTTGGCAGGCGGGGGCAGCACATCATATTTGAGATTGCCGCCCAGCGCGATGCGGGGCGCGCCCAGCCGCGAATAGCGCTCGCCATCAAGCTGTGACTGCGCCATCACGACATCAAAACGCGAGAGCAGCGCGCGCGCCATGGCTGGCTGCTTTTGCCAGCGCGCATAGCTGCGCTCGGACATGCGCCCATTGAGCAGCATCAGCGGCACATCGGCCTTGCCGGCCTCCACGATCATGTTCGGCCACAGTTCGGACTCGGCGATCAACCCGACCAGAGGCTGCCAGTGACGCAGGAAGCGGCGCATGAAGCCGGGCGTATCGAGCGGGATGAACTGGTGCATGGCAGCAGCGGGCAATCTTTCCGCCATGACACGGGCCGATGTCACCGTGCCCGAGGTGACGAGGATGTGGTAGCCAGCCGCCAGAAGCCGCTCCACGATGGGGGTCATCGACACGGTTTCACCGACGCTGGCCCCGTGCACCCAGACCAATGGGCCAGTGGGCCGCTTGAGGCCGGCGCGCCCCTTGCGTTCACCGAGCCGGGCCGGGTCTTCCTTGCCCTTTTTCAAGCGGCTCGACAGGATCAATCCTGCGGCAGGCTGTGCCAGGCGCGTCAAGGCGCGGTAGGCCCGCAGCTGCCAGGGGCTCTTGCGTTTCATGGTTGCGGACTCATGGCAGATGCGCCTCATCGCCGGTCTGTCCCATGGCGGCCACAGATTGCGCCGAGACTTTCGCCAGCGCTGTCTGCCGGTTCGGCCCGATCATGTGTGCGGCAGGATCATGCCGCCCGACCATGGCAAAGGCTTGCGCATGGGCTGCATCCAGCCCGTGTTCGACTGCCTGCCGTGCGGCCTCGAGGGCCATCTCGTCGGCATCGCGGGCCACATGGACAGCCTCGCCCACGACGATGGCGCAATGGCTGAATGGCAGGCCGATGGTGGTCCGGTCCCAGCTCCTGCGCGCCTCGAAGCGGCGGCTCGCGGTGACAGCGACCGGATAGATCGGCCTGCCAGAAACCTGAGCGAGCTTGACGATGCCGATCCCGGCCACGCGGGCGATCTTCGGCACGTCTGCCGTCAGCACCATGGTCTGCCCCTTCGCAAGGGCACGCGTCATGGCCATGAAGGCGCTGGCCCCGCCCTTCTCGCGCACCTTGCGGCCATGCGCGCCAGAGCCCCTGATGGCCCCGATTCCAAGCTGGCGCAGGGCAATGGCGTTGAACTCGCCATCGCCATGGCGTGACACCAGCGATGATGCCGCCATCCAGTCGGGCCGCCCGAACGGCACCATGAAATGCTGGCCATGCCACATGGCCACGATCACCGGCAGATCCGGCCTGACCTTGTCGTCATACACGGCCTCGGGCGCGATGCTGATCCGGCTGGTGCGGCGCACGAGCTTCAGATAGCCGGCGAGAAGGCGGCCAACGGCCTCCTGCACAGGCTTTGTCTTGAAGATGCGCGATGCCATCTGATGAATACCGCTCCGGGATGTTCTGGTCCGTGATCAAGCTGTGGGCTTCGAGGGATCGAGCAGGCGGTGCAGATGCACGACGAAATAGCGCATGTGCGCATTGTCGACCGTGGCCTGCGCCTTGGCCTTCCAGGCGGCATGGGCGCTGGCATAGTCGGGGAAAATGCCGACAAGATCGAGCTTTGCCAGATCCTTGAACTCGACTCCGCCGAGATGCGTCAGCTCGCCGCCAAAGACGAGATGCGGCAACTGCCTGCCTGTTGCGCTGTCTGTCATGTTTTCTCCGCAAACTGCCAGATGTTCCATGTGCTGCGATAGCCTATCGGCTCACCGCTTGCGAGAGGCATTGCGTGCTGGAGGGAACGGGACAGCTGTACCAGGCGCTGCAGTTGGATCAGGCGCTGAATGTGGTGTCAGGTGCGGGAATAGGTCGTGGCCCGCATCTGCCGTGCCGCTGCCAGCAGGGCGGGGTGCAGGTCCGCGCCAGCCACAACCAGTGTCGCATGCACAGGGCGCGGGCGATTGTAAGCCAGCCTCGCGTTGTCCAGCGACGTGACGAGGCCACCGGCCTCCTCGACGATCAGATCGGCGGCGGCGAGATCCCAGTCACGCGAATCGGGCGACACGATGCCGCCATCCAGCGAGCCGTCTGCCACCCTCACCAGCCTGAGGGCGAGTGAGGGAACACGCGGCTGCGGCGCCAACGGCATGTGAAGCGCCAGGGCTTCCAGCATCGGTTTGGGTCCGGCGATGCGGGGGCTGGCATTTGTTCCGGCAGTGGCGCGAATGTTGTTTCCGTTGAGCGTGGCACCCGCTCCGGCCAGCGCTTCATAGGTCGCGCCAGAGGTTTGAGCCGAACCTGCAACGTTGAGCGCAGGGGCATGGACGATGCCGAGCACGGGCGTGTTGCCCGACAGCAGAGCGATGCACACGCACCAGTCGGGCACACCGGCCATGAAGGCACGCGTGCCGTCGATCGGGTCCACCACCCAGACCAGATCCTTGCCCAGACGGGCCGGATCATCCACGGTTTCCTCCGAAAGCCAGGCCGCCTCGGGCAGAGCCTCGGCGCAGCGTGCTTTCAGGAAGGTGTCGACCGCGATGTCTGCCTCCGTCACGGGCGAGCCGCCCTCCTTGTTCCAGATGCGCGCGGTGGTTGGCGCACCTGCCTGAAAAGAGGCCATGGCGATCTCGCCGGCCTCGTGCGCCACTGTGCGCATCAGGCGGGCGAGGGATGGCAGGCTGGCGGGGCTGAGGATTGGCATCAAGGTGTTTAAGCTTGCCGATCAACTTGGCGCAACCCTGATAAGCTTCCGTGAAGCATGTGCGGCAAAAGGGCCGCCTAAACCTCCTCTTAACGCTGCCCTTTAAGGCGATGGCCATGGGCGAGAGGCATGGTGTGCCTGTCAGAACGAGACCGCACCTCACAAAAAGCGGCACGTCTGCAGGGAAAACGAGGCGTCACATGGCGAACAACGCCCATATGCACGGGTCTGGCCGCATCTTCCGGTCAGACCCGCTCCACCATATCGGACCGGACAACAGGCACTGTGACAGCGACCCTGTCGCGGTCATGCCTTCAGGCTGCGTCAGCCTTGCTGCGGCTTTGATCCGGATCGAAGGCGTCCGCATCCTGCAGGTCGGCGCAGGCTGGCGCGGCGTTGGCCTTCGGCTGCAGAGCAACAATCCTGCCTCGATGCTGTTCGAGGTGTTCCTCACCGCTGGCGATGGCCGCGATTGGGTCATTGCCGTGCTCGACGAAGATGATGCGGTGGCGTGCTGGCGCAATGCCGGCAAGGCAACAGGTCTGCCTCTGTTGATGCAGTCTGCCGACGGCGCGATCAGCAACCCCTATCCGCAGATCGGGCCGGTTGCGCTGGGTGCTTTTCATTACCGCAGGCAACATTCGTTCCTGCGCCACCGTCGCCCACGCTTCCTGATGCGGCGCAAGGCAGGGCGTGCGACGCTCGAAACGATCGCGATCAAGGGCCACGAGCTGTCACGCGGGCATGTGCGCTGACAAGTTCGCTATGCCGCGAAACGGAGCACCGGATCAAGGCACAGGCCAAGTGCCAGCAGCAGACCCGCATCACGGTTTGACTTGAACAGCGCGAGCGCCATAGCAGGATCAGCGCCGGGGAGAAGCATCACCTGCCGCGCAAGATGCAGCGCGAACGTAGCGGCGCCCAGCAGCGCGACAATCCCTCCGCCGGCAAGCGCGATGCTGCCAAGCACCTGAAGCGCCGCTATGCCATAGCAGATTCCCACCGCAAGCTGCGTGTGGCTGCCAAACGTGCGGGCCGATGATCTGATGCCGACCACCGCATCATCTTCGATGTCCTGCAGCGCATAGATCGTGTCGTAGCCGATGGTCCAGAACACCGCCGCCAGATAAAGCAGCACAGGCGCCAGCCCCAGCCCGCCATGCACGGCACTCCAGCCCACCAGCGCGCCCCATGAGAAAGCAAGGCCAAGCACGGCCTGCGGCATGCCGGTGATGCGCTTCATGAAAGGATAGATCGCCACGATCAGCAGCGAGGACGCCCCCAGCAGCACCGTGAAAAGGTTGAACTGGAGCAGGACAATCAGCCCGGTGAGGCAAAGCAGGCCAAGCCACAGCCAAGCCTGAACCACCGTGACATCACCGGCTGGCAGCGGCCTCATGCGGGTGCGCGCGACCTGGGCGTCGAGATCTCGGTCGATGATGTCATTGAAGGTGCAGCCCGCCCCGCGCATGGCCACGGCACCCACGTAAAACAGCGCCATGTGCCACAGGTCTGGCCAGACGATGTTAGCAGGTGGACGTGAGGCAAGCTGGATTGCGGCCAGGCCAGCTGCCCACCAGCAGGGCAAGAGCAGCAGCCATGAGCCGATGGGCCGGTCGAGGCGTGCGAGCTTGAGATAAGGCCTGAAGGCAGAAGGCGCGTGGGTATCAACCCAGTTCAGGCGGCTGGCGTCAGGAAGTACGGAGGCCGGCGTGGTGCCTGTATCGTTCACAGGGCCCCTTGCGGAACACGCCATGGGCCTGACGAGAACCCGTCGACGCCGCTGAACGAGCTGTTGTCGCCTTGCGCCTGCTGCTGGCGCTGGCGGGCCTGCCGCAACACTTGTGACTGCTGCGAAGCAGCCTTGCAGGCCTGCCCGCGCACGCTGGCAATCTGCTTCTGGGCGGTGGTGATGCCGGAGACGAAATCATCCGGAATCTGGCACCAGTCCTTGTTTTCGTTGACGAAGGCGATGGTGCGCGCGCCGTTGCTGGCCAGATCGCCGAATGCCTTGCACGCAGCCGTCGGGTCGATGCGCTTGCGGCCAAAGCTGTTAACGCGCTGCATCAGAGCCTGCCGCTGCTGCATCAGAGGCCCGAGTTTCTCGCACACGTTGGCCTGTGCTTGCGCCGGAGCCTGACCGAAAGCCAGCATCGCAAACCCAAGTCCACACACCATGGAAAGCCGCTTTGACATCCTCACACCTTTGCACTCTTCGCTTGTGACCAGCCGGCATATAGCAGCCTTGTCAGCAATCTTCCACCCACCGTTTCGGATGGACGCCTTTGTGATAGCTCTATCGCCCGATATGCGGCGCGGTTATGGCACATGAAGCCGTGCCGGTCCTTTTCCAGGGATGCGAATGAAGATGCCGCAAGGAATATGTCGCGAGGATTGAATCGGTGGATACCGTCACAGCGCCGAGAATGACAGAGCCGAGAATGACAGGACCAAGAATGACAGGACCGAGACTCTACGTGCAGGCCGATCTGGCGATGGGTGAGATCGTGCCGCTGGAGCGTGACCAGATCAACTATCTGGCCAATGTCCTGCGTCTCAAGGCCGGTGCTGGCGTGCTGGCCTTCAATGGCCGCCATGGCGAATGGGCTTGCGAGCTTGAGCCTTCCGGCCGGAAGGATGTTGTGCTGCGCGGGCTGAGGCAAGTGCGGCCCCAGCCTCCCGCAGGCGACCTGCACTATCTGTTCGCGCCCCTGAAGTCGGCCAGGCTCGACTACATGGCCCAGAAGGCTGTCGAGATGGGCGCAAGCCTGCTGCAGCCGGTCCTGACCCGCCGCACACAGGTTTCGCGCGTCAACACCGACCGGCTCGCAGCCAATGCCATCGAAGCTGCCGAGCAATGCGGCATCCTGAGTGTCCCGCCAGTGGCCACGGAGATGAAGCTGGACCGCGCGCTGGCAGAGCTTGCCGCCGACCGGCTGCTGATCTTCTGCGATGAGGATGCGGAAGTCGCCAACCCGGTTGAGGCCCTGATGCCGTTTCGCTCTCAAAATGGCGCGGCAAGGCCGCTTGCGCTCATCATCGGCCCCGAAGGCGGCTTCGACGCCTCCGAGCGCCGCATGATGCTGGCGCGCCCGCAAACCGTGCGCCTGTCACTCGGCCCGCGAATCCTGCGCGCCGACACGGCAGCTGTGGCGGCTCTTGCCATCGTTCAGACGACTTTGGGTGACTGGGGCAATCGCCCCTGACCGGCAAGGGAGCAAAAGCAGCGCGTTGTCAGTTGCTTGAGCAAAACGCGCGCTTGCCCAAATTGAGCCTTGTTCAGCGCCAGTATCGTGCGTGTGTTGTCGCGGCGCTTTGCGTCGTTTCAAATTCCATCCGAACAAGGCGAAACACATGACCAAAGCAAGTGTCTACCGATTTGGCATCGAAGAAGAGTATTTCCTGTCCGATGCTCTGACGCGGTCTGCAGTCGGCAATATATCGCCAGGCTTTATTTCTGCAGTACGCGCAGAGTATCCGGCAGAAGTGCAGCGTGAAATGCTGCAATGCCAGCTTGAGGTGGCAACAAGCCCTTGCGAAGACGTGGGCGATGCCCGCTCGCAACTGCTGCGTCTGCGGCAGGGTCTCTCCGGCATTGCGGGTGAGCATGGCCTTCTGCTGATGGCATCCGGCACCCATCCAAGTGCAAGCTGGATGCGCCAGCGCATCACGGCGGCGGCCCGCTATGACAAGATCATGCGCGATCTGCAGATGCTCGGTTCCCGCAACCAGGTCTGCGGGCTTCATGTGCATGTCGAGGTGCCCGATGACGATGTGCGCGTCAGCATCATGGGCCGGATCCTGCCTTATCTGCCGCTGCTTTTAGCGCTCTCCACCTCTTCACCCTTCTGGCAGGGGCACCGCACGGGGCTGATGGGCTACCGGCTCGCAGCCTACAGCGAGTTGCCGCGCACAGGCCTGCCGGAGGTGTTCGAGGATGCTGCCGACTATCAGCGCTACATCGACATCATGGTGTCAGCGCGTGCCATCGAGAATTCGAGCTTCCTGTGGTGGGCGATCAGGCCTTCGCGCCTGCACCCGACGCTGGAACTGCGCATTGCCGACAGTTGCACCCGGCTTGAGGACACCATCGCCATCGCCAGTCTCTATCGCTGCCTGGTGCGCAGGCTTGACCTCGACCGCTCGCTGAATGCCCGCATGACGGCGGCCTCGCGCGCCATTGCGGCAGAAAATGTCTGGAGGGCGCAGCGCTATGGTATCCATGGCGGATTTGTCGACGAGGCCAGCGCCAGCATGCGCACCGTGGGCGATGTGCTGGACAGCGTGATCGAGATGATCGAGGGCGATGCGGCGGCGATTGGCTGCCATGGCGAGATCATGTCCCTTCGCGATATTCTGCAGCGCGGCACCAGTGCGGACGCACAGCTTGCCGTGTTCGAGGAGGCCCGCAACCGCTTGCGCCATTCCGACCAGGCGCTGGGGGTGGTGGTGGACTGGCTGGCCAGCGAGACCAGGTCCAACCATGCCGCAGGAGAGAAACAGGCCAACCTGCGCTCGGTCGCGCTGCATTGAGCCACAGCAGACTGCGACATCACCTGCATGCTGCCGGGTCAAGCGGCTGAGGCAAGCTCCCCAAGCCTGTTGCGAAAACGGGAACCGAATTTCGGTCATGTCGTCTGTTTTCAGATGTTGCGGCCTGAAAGCGGCATGACCGAACTTGCACCCGTGCCAACCCTGACCCGCGCCACCATGCGCGGGTTTTTTGCCGGCATGCCGATGTGCGGCGTGAAATCTGCCTGGTTTGCGCGAGACGCTTGGCCTCTGGCTCCCAAGCCCCTGAACAGGCGGGCACACATCGCCGCAATGGCGATGTTGCACCCATGCAAGATCAGCAGGGGCAACTCGCCAGAGCGTCATTGCAATGTCGCCAGATGGACCATAACTGAACATCCAGTCAGCAATGGTGTGCGGGTTGGCAGGTCGTTCCAGCCTGCTGATCTCAAGGGTTGCCAGACTTTTGCGCCTTGTCTTTCGTAACCTGTCTTTCCGAATCCGAGTTGTTCATGGCCCGCGACCAGTCCGACCCCACCCCGCTTGGTTCCCGCAATGATCTGGTTGCGTGGATCGCACAAGGCGAGAAACCGCACTCAGCCTTCAGGCTGGGGACCGAGCACGAAAAGTTCCCGTTCTACCGCAGCGATCTTGCCCCGGTGCCTTATGATGGCGAACGTGGCGGCATCCGGCGCTTGCTGGACGGCATGTCCTGGCTGCTGGGCTGGGAGCCGATCATGGAGGGCGATCATCCCATTGGCCTTGCCGATGTCACGGGTGGCGGTGCTATTTCGCTAGAGCCTGGCGGGCAGTTCGAGCTGTCGGGCGCGCCACTCGAGACCCTGCACCAGACGCACGACGAGCTGAACGCGCACTTGGCCCAGATCAAGCAACTTGCCGAGCCGCTCGGCATCGGTTTTCTCAGCCTTGGCCACAGCCCGAAATGGACGCTTGACCAGACCCCGATCATGCCGAAATCGCGCTATCAGATCATGCGCGACTACATGCCCAAGGTCGGCACGCGCGGACGGGATATGATGTTCCGCACCTCGACGGTGCAGGTCAATCTCGATTTCGCCAGCGAACGCGACATGGTGCAGAAACTGCGCGTGAGCCTCGCGCTGCAACCCATCGCCACCGCGCTGTTTGCCGCCTCGCCCTTCACCGAAGGCAAGCTCAACGGGCTGAAATCCATGCGTTCGGAGATCTGGCGCGACACGGACAACAACCGTGCCGGGATGATGGCCTTCGCCTTCGAGGATGGCATGGGCTATGAGCGTTATGTCGACTGGGCTCTCGATGTGCCGATGTATTTCGTCAAGCGCGGGCCTGTTTACCACGATGTGTCAGGCTCGTCGTTCCGCGACCTGCTCAAGGGCGATCTTGCGGCAGCTCCGGGCGAACAGGCCACGCTGGCTGACTGGGCCAACCACATGGGCACGCTATTTCCCGAGGTGCGGCTCAAGCGCTATCTTGAAATGCGCGGTGCCGATGCTGGCCCTGCCGCCAATCTTGTGGCTCTTTCGGCCTTCTGGACCGGGCTTTTGTATGATCAGGCCGCGCTCGACCAGGCCTGGCAACTGGTCAAGGGCTGGAGTGCGGCAGAGCGCCAGCAGTTGCGCGATGATGTGCCCGCACAGGGTCTTGAAGCCGCGATCCAGGGCCGCAGCGTGCAGGACATTGCCCGTGATGTGCTGAAGCTGGCGCGTTCGGGCCTGGCCAGGCGTGGTCGGCTCGATGCGTCCGGCTGTGATGAAACAAGGTTCCTTGAGCCGCTTGACCTGATGATCGCCAACAAACGCACGGTGGCGGACGAACTGATCGCCGCCTTCAAGGGTGACTGGAAAGGCTCTGTCGATCCTGTCTTTGCCGCCTACGCCCTGTGAGAAAGGCGCTTTCAGGCCATGAAACACAATTGAAGAGGTTGTGTTCATCCTTCGGGAAGCATGTGGGCAATGAATGTCCGCACATGAACACCCGTTAACTTTTCTGGCACCGCTCCGTGGCACTTTTGTGTGATGGAGCGCACGATCTCGACAATCAGGCATTTTCATCGCGATGAGCGCGGCGTGACGTCAATCGAGTATTGCCTGATCGCATCCATCGTCTCGATCGCCGCCGTTGCCGTCTGGACCATGATCGGCACCAACGTAAACGCGCTGTTCGCCGGCCTCATTCCCGGACTGAGTTGAAAAGAAGACTACTCCGCAGCCATGGCGGGGCGAAGGCTGGCGAGATTGTCGAGGCTTTGCACGATGTGATCCGCCAATGCGTCCACCAGCGGCGAGACATCGCCCAGGGCGCGCATCAGGCCGATGCGGCATGTCGGCAGCGGCGGAAAACCATCAGACTGGCCAAGGATGCGCATGCCCGGCCTGACGGCACTTTCCGGCAGCACCGACACGGCCAGCCCTGCCATCACAGCTGCGCCGACCGCGGTTGAATTCCAGCTGGCATAGAGCACGCGGAAGGCCCGGCCATTGCGCTCCAGTGCCTCTGTGGCCGACTGCCGCCACGCGCAGGTCGGACGCCCCAGCGCCAGCGGCACGATGGTTTCCTCATGAACGCAGTGGCGCGCGGACGTGACCCAGAGCAGTTGCTCGACACGGACGATCTCGGCAGGCCCGCGCCGATCGACATGGGTGACGATGGCCAGATCGAGACCGCCCCCCTGCAGGCACTCGACCAGATTGGGCGTCGGCTCGCACACCACCGTCACCTCGGCCTGCGGATTGGAGCGCGAAAAGCGCGCCAGAATTTCCGGCAGGTAGCGATCCGCGTAATCATCCGGAACGCCGAGCCTGACCCGGCCTTTCAGGTCGGCATCGGTGAAGCTGGTGACACATTCCAGATTGAGACGCACGATGCGCCTGGCATAGTCGAGCACGCGCTCGCCATCCTCTGTCAGCTTGGCATGGCGGCCATCACGCTCGAACAGGCTGCGCCCGATGCGCTCCTCCAGCCGCTTGATCTGCATGGAGACCGCCGACTGGGTCTTGTGCACCACATCGGCGGCCTTGGTGAACGAGCCTGCGTCGACAATCGCGACGAAGGTGCGGAGCTGGTCGGAATCAAGAACATGGGCCATGGCACGTCTCATCATTATGCGTGAAGTGACGCATGATAACTATTCGTTTTTCTTATGCAAGTCGGTGGCGTAAAGTTTGTTCCATCATCCGATCTTGGGTGATGTGTGTGCCGCAGGAGGTCACCATGATCATTCTTTCGTCCATCATGCCCGCTTTGATGAGTGCCGCGAGCGCCGTTCGCCGGGCTAGCAGCGCCGTGCATGCGCGCGCCTCGTGCGTGTTGCGCGCCATCGCCAACCGTCGCGAGATCACGCAGCTGACACATCTGGATGAGCACGCGCTGAAAGACATCGGGCTGACACGGTCCGATGTGCGCGGCGCACTTGAGGTCTCGCTGCTCGACGATCCATCACGTGTGCTGATGGACATTGCCGGTGCCGAGCATGGTGCGGCAGCACGGGCCAGAAATCTCGGGGTTCGACGGCCCATGGTGATCAACTGCGTGCCGAAGGAAGTGTGAGGCAAATGTGAGGGATGAGCCGCTTCCAAGGCAATCTGGTCATATTTCGTATCGGGATCACCGGCCTTGAGCCGGTGATGACACTGAATCAACCAGCCCTCAAAGCATTGCGCACAAAAGTGGGTACCGGTTTTGTGAGTACGCAATGCTCTAACTTTATCATGATCGATCATCTTTCCGCATTGACATGGATTCCATGTCAATGCGGGATGATCTAGCCCCGGCGTTCCTGAAAGAAACGCTTCAGGATTGCCGCAGCTTCGCTTTCCCTCATGCCGCCATACACCTCCGGTGCGTGGTGGCAGGTCGGCGAGGCATAAAGCCTGACGCCGCTTTCGATGGCGCCGCCCTTTGGGTCAGATGCGCCGAAATACAGCCGCCGGATGCGCGCGAACGAGATGGCTGCCGCACACATCGGGCATGGCTCCAGCGTGACATACAGATCGCAGCCTGCCAGCCGCTCATCGTCAAGCGCCTCGCAGGCGGCGCGGATGACCAGCATTTCAGCATGGGCCGTCGGATCATTGCGCTCACGCGTGCGGTTGCCGTCGCGGGCGATGATGATACCGCCCCGGACGATCACCGCCCCGACAGGAACTTCGCCGCGCACGGCCGCAGCATCGGCTTGTTCAAGCGCCACAGCCATTGGCGTCAAGGTGTTCTGGTCAGGCATCACGGGCAAGGTTTCGGGATTTCTCTCGCAGGATCGCGAAAACCCTGATACCACGCGCGACCTGAGACTTTGCGCGATCAGCAAAGATAAAATGCAAAGACAAGACGCCCGCAACACATTGACGGCTGGCCTTGCGACCACACCCGCTGCGAAACGAACCATTGCCATGAGCGACGACGACAACAGACGCGGACCATCCGGGCCACGCGGACCGCGCAAAACAGGTGGCGGATCTGGCGGCGGCTACAAAGGCAAAGCCGGAGGCGGTTTCGGAAGCAAAGCCGGAGGCGGTGATCGTACACGCGCCGGAGGCGGTTTCGGCTCACGCTCAGGTGGCCACGACGAGCGCCCCGCGCGCTCTTTTGGAAATGACGAGCGCCCGCAGCGC
>JANMIB010000115.1:0-1610 GCA_031375605.1 Allobosea sp.
CCGAAACAGATCGAGGCGGAAATCTCGCGCTCGCTGTTTCCGACGCTGTGGGGGTGCCGTTCCGTGCTGCCTTACATGCTGGAGCAGGGTCGAGGGGCGATCGTGAATGTCTCGTCCATCGCGACCAAAGGTATCAACCGCGGCCCGTATTCGGCGGCCAAGGGCGCGGTCAATGCGTTGACGGCGTCGCTCGCTTGTGAGGTCGGCACCAAGAATATCCGCGTCAACGCCGTCGCGCCCGGCGGCACGACCGCGCCGCCGCGCAAGGTGCCGCGCGGGACCGATGCTTTGAGCGCCCAAGACAAGGTCTGGATCCAGGAGGTCGTCGACCAGACGACCCAATCCAGCCACATGAAGCGCTACGGCCTTCTGCGGGAAATGGCTTCCGCCATCCTGTTCCTCGCTTCGGACGAAGCATCCTATATCACCGGCTCCGTGCTGCCCGTTGGTGGCGGCGATCAGGGCAACGGTTGAAGGGGAATACCATGCGCCCGGTCATCATCGCTGTCGCCATCACAGGCTCCGTGCCGCGCAAGAAGGACAATCCGGCGTTGCCTGTCCTGCCGCCTGAACAGATCGAGGCGACCCATGCCGCCTTCGAGGCAGGTGCGACACTGGTTCATATCCATGTGCGCAACGATGACGAAAGCTCGTCTTCCGATCCAGAGCGTTTCCGACAAGTCCAGGAGGGCGTGCTCAAGCACTGCCCCGGCATGATCATCCAGTTCTCGACTGGCGGGCGGGGGCGTGATCCGTCGGCGCGCGGCCTCAGCCTCGTGCACCGCCCCGATATGGCTTCGCTCTCGACAGGTTCGGTCAACTTCCCGACGATCATCTACGAGAACCACGCCACCCTTGTGGTCGATCTGGCGACGAAGATGCAGGAATTTGCCATCGCGCCGGAGATCGAGATCTTCGATTTGTCGCATATCCATGGCGCCAAGCGCCTGATCGAGGCTGGCCTCATGTCGGCCAAGCCCCATGTCCAGTTCGTGATGGGCGTGCAGAACGCCATGCCTGCGGACGAACGGCTGCTCGACATTCTGCTGGCTGAAACCCGCCGCGTCATTCCCGGCGCGACCTGGACTGCCGCCGGCATTGGCCGCGTCCAGAATGAGGTGATGGGCTGGGCACTCGCCCGTGGCGCGGATGCCGTGCGCACCGGTATGGAAGACAATATCCGCATCAGCAAGGATCGCCTCGCCCGCGGCAACGCCGAACTGGTGCAGGTGGCTGTCGAGACTTTGACGCGGCATGGCGCAAGGCCAGCGACACCAACCGAAGCGCGGGCTACGCTCGGCCTGCGCGCCGCCTGACCGTCTCGTCTCTGCCGAAAAACGCGAGTTTCAATTCTCAAGGTGCGATACCCTGTTGCGCGCCGTGATGTACCGGTGCCAGCCTTTTCTGCGTTTTCTGGATGATTCTACGTGGATTCTACGCCGCATATCGTCACTACATACCCGTGGGGTATGAATATAGACGCAATCGATCCTGTCATTCGAGCCACGACTTTCCTACCCTCCGCATAGGTAAAAACGCTCAACCGAAGGGGAGGATCACATGTGCCAGCCATCCGCTCCCGGTCGTGAAAAATGCTCAACCGACTGCCG
>JANMIB010000537.1:0-7898 GCA_031375605.1 Allobosea sp.
CGCCAAGATCTGCATCGATGTGGCCAATGGCTACACCGAGGCCTTCCTCAAGACCATCCACCGCACGCGCACCGAGAACCCAGAGGCCGTGATCATGGCCGGAAATGTCGTGACAGGCGACATGACCGAGGCGCTGCTCTTGGCCGGCGCGGACATTGTGAAAGTCGGCATCGGGCCGGGCTCTGTCTGCACCACCCGCAAGATGACGGGCGTTGGCTATCCCCAGCTCTCCGCCATCATCGAGTGCTCCGATGCCGCCCACGGTCTCAAGGGGCAGGTTTGCGGCGATGGTGGCCTGACGGTGCCGGGCGATGTCGCCAAGGCCTATGGCGGCGGCGCGGATTTCGTGATGATGGGCGGCATGCTGTCGGGCCACGACGAATGCGAGGGCGAGATCATCCATGAAGACAGGAACGGCAGACAAGTGCCCGTCCGGATGCAGTTCTACGGCATGTCCTCCGACACGGCGATGAAGAAGTATGCAGGCGGTGTCGCCAAGTATCGCGCCTCTGAAGGTAAGACGGTCGAGGTGCCCTATCGCGGCCCGGTCGATGGCACCATGCAGGAAATCATGGGTGGGGTGCGCTCCATGATGACCTATATTGGCGCTGTGAAGCTGAAGGAGGTGTCCAAGCGCACCACGTTCATCATGGTCGGCAGCCAGCTCAACACCATCTATGGGAATGGCTGAGTGAGCGGGCAAGTCTCGTCAGGAACCGTCATCATCGGCGCAGGGCAGGCAGGCCTGCAAACGGCTGTCGAACTGCGTGCTGCCGGATATGACGCGCCTGTCACGCTCATGGGTGCTGAAACAGCTTGGCCTTATCACCGCCCGCCGCTCTCGAAAGCCTATCTCACAGGTGAGAAAAGCGCCGATGCGCTGCTCATGCGCGGCGAGGCGTTTTACACGGAACAGGACATTGCGCTCCGGCTTGGCGTGACGGTCTCGCGTGTTGACTGCGTCGCGCGGCGTGTGTTGGTTGAGGGCGGCGCGAGCTTGGCCTATGACCATCTGGTGCTCGCCACCGGGGCTGCTGCCCGCCCGCTTGTCTGTCCGGGTGCTGATCTTGACGGGGTGGTCGTGCTGCGCAGCCGTGCCGATGCCGATGCGCTGAAATCGAGGCTTGAAGCTGCACAGCGCCTTGTCGTGGTCGGCGGCGGGTTCATTGGGCTCGAGGTCGCAGCCAGCGCCCGCAAGCTCGGCAAACAGGTCACGGTGCTGGAAATGCAGGACCGCCTGATGGCACGGGCCGTGGGACCGGACGTGTCGGCGTTTTTTGCCAGCGCCCATGCCGCCCATGGTGTCGATCTGCATCTTGGTGATGGCATTGCGGCGATCACGGGCAGCGCTGGCAAGGTCACGGGCGTGGTGACGGCAAGCGGCCTCGACATCGCTTGCGACATCGTGCTGGCAGGCATCGGCGTGGTGCCAAATACTGCTCTGGCCAAGGAAGCCGGACTGGCCATTGCCAACGGCATCGTCGTCGACCGGTATCAGCAGACGGATGATCCATCGATCTTCGCGCTGGGGGACTGCGCTGTCTGTCCCAATCCGCATGGCGAAGGCATGATCCGGCTTGAATCCGTGCAGAATGCCGTTGATCAGGCCAAGGTCATCGCAGGCGTGATCACCGGCGATCCCAGGCCCTATGCGGCTGTGCCATGGTTTTGGAGCGACCAGTACGATCTCAAGCTGCAGATGGTCGGCCTTGCCCAAGGCCATGATCAGGTGATCGAGCGCGGCAACCGGGGAGAAAACCGCTTTTCCGTGTTCTATTTCAAGGCGGGCAGGCTCATCGCCATCGACAGCATCAACCGCCCGGCAGACCACATGCGCGGGCGAAAGCTGCTCGCCGGTCCGCCGATTGGGCCTGACGCCATCGATGCGCATTTCGCGGCACGAAGCGCCCCCGACGCGTCGCCGCGTGACACTCCCGCGCTTGGAAGTCGCGCGCATCTCGGCTAGACAAGGCCATGAGCGATGCCAGCGAGCCTCAAACCCACAATACCGGTGCCCGCTGGCTTCTGGCGGGCACGGCAAGCTGCTTTGTCGGGGCGGGACTTCTGCTGTGGGTGCGCGAGGGCGAGCGGCTTTTCACCGATGGCGTGATTGCCGCCATCATGCGCTGTTTCTGAGCTGGAACCATCGGACATCCGACGATCATGAACAAGCGCGCCCTGATCCTGCCTGCCGCGGCTTTCCTCTTCGGGCTTGTGGCTCTTGGCCTTGCCGCGATGTGGACGTTTGCTCCGTCTGCGGAGGCGACCCGCGCGAGCAGTGTGGGCGGACCGTTCGTGCTGACAGCTGCGGATGGCAGCCGGGTGAGCAACACGGTGTTTGAAGGCGCGCCGATGCTGGTGTTCTTCGGTTTCACCAACTGCCCCGACATCTGCCCGACCAAGCTGCTGGAAATCTCCGAGGTGTTTCGTGCAGCAGGCGACAAGGCGGGCAAGGTGCGTGCCCTGTTCATCACGGTAGATCCGGCACGTGACACGCCTGAGTTGCTCAAGAGCTATCTTGCCAGCTTCGATCCCAGGATTGTCGGCCTCACAGGCACGCAAGGCGAGATTGACGCCGTGGTGAAAGCGTATCGGGGCTACTACAAGAAAGTACCCACTTCGAGTGGCGACTACACCATGGACCATACGGCCATCGTCTATCTGATGGATCGCAAGGGCCAGTTCGTCGGTGCGTTCAACATCGAGCGCCCGCCTCAGGACGCTGCGAAAGATCTTTTACGCTATCTGTGAAGCTGGGACAGACGCGAGGCGCGTCTCAATTTTTCTCCGGGTTGCGGTATTGCTCGATATTGAGGCCGAACTCGGCGCCCAGCCGTCCAAGCGCCACTTGTGCGTGATAGATCGCAATCAGGGGCGAGCCGGTGCGGGCAAGGTCCACCGCCCCGCGCAGGGGCGAGGCGGCAAGCAGCGCCAATGATTTGGCCACGGTCCTGACGCGCCCCATTGGCCCCGGATCGGCTTTGTGGGAGATCAGCGCGGAAATCATGCCGTTGCGCAGCGCGCGGGCATGAATCCAGCTCGGTTCCGTGCGGCGCTGCGGCATCGTCTCGGTCATAGCGGCCTGCATGCACCAGTGAAAGCGCACGCCCATGGCCCTCGCGCGGGTAAAGAAATCCGTGTCGCCACCACCCTTGTAGTCGAAGGCCTCGTCCAGATACGGGCAGCCCATCTGGTCAAGCACGCTGGCGCGGATCAGGTAATTGGCGCTGGAATAGAGCTGCGGGATCGGCCCGTCAGCGTGATAATGCGAGCGGAAGACCGGGTGCTGCTTCAGGTAATCGTGCTTGCCGTCGCTGAACACCGGCGTGACCGGCCCGCCGACAATGCCCGCACCTGTGCGCTCAGCGCAGCCCACGAGGGCCGACAGCCAGCCCGGTTCGGCCTCCTCGTCATCGTCAATGCCGCAGACATATGCCACGTCCGGCATCTGGCGGCGCACATAGCTCCATGCGGCGTTGTAGGCCTTGCAGTTGCCTTGTCGTGGCTCGACCAGCACGACGCCGCGGAAGTCCCCGCGCTCCAGCATCGGCCTGGCCATGTTCGCGCCGTCCCGGCCCTCGCCATCATTGTCGACAATGACGATGCTGAAGGGCCAGCCGGCTTCCTGCGCCGTGAGCGAGGCAAGCGTCCGGGCCAGCAGGTCTGGCCGCCTGTAAGTCGGCACGCAGATGACCGCGCGCGCGGCAGCCAGCGCCAACGGACTGCTTTGCGCAACACGATCGACATTGTCAGAAGCAGTCATTCCCGGCCCCGGCCATCAAGCAGAACGTGGATGGGATAACACGATGCGCCTTAAACAAGTCTGGCGCGTCCGGCAAAAAAGCGGCGCATTTACTGTCCGCATGGCAAAAACTTGACCCGGTGGCCGAAACGCTGTCCTGACACGAGGCAGTGATCCTTGGCGAACCACGCCAGGGGATTTGATGGACAGACCGTGAAGCTTGCTTTCGTCACCTCGCTGGTGCCCGTGCAAAAGCCCGATACAGGCTTCGAGATTGCCAATGTTGCCATTCTCGATGCCCTGCGCTCGCTGGGTCATCAGGTTGTGGTTTTCGGTTTCGCGCGTCCGGATGACGAGGTGCGGGCTGATCGCGATCTGGTGCTGCTGGGCCGGATGGTGATCGAGAACCATGTCGCAAACGGCGCCCTCAAGGCGGCGTGGCTGGCAGGAGCGCTTGCATCGGGGTTGCCCGTGACCTGTGCCAAACTCTGGCTCAAAGACCGTGCCAGTGGACGTGCAAGTGGACACGGCCGTGGACATGGCCGTGTGGTGGAGGTCATCGAGGCCCATGGCCCGTTCGATGCGATCGTCCTGAACTCCGTCACCATGGCAGGGGCTTTTCCGGATGTGTCGACGCTCGCGCCGACGCTGCTTGTCGCGCACAATATCGAGCATGTGTCCGCCGCGCAGAATGCGGCCAGATGCACTCACCCGGCCCTGCGCAGGCTCTATGCACGGGAGGCCCTGAAGCTGCGTGCCATAGAAGAGCATCTTGTCAGTTCCAGTCGCTTCATCTGGTGTCTGGCCGAGGAGGATCGCCAGATGCTCGGTGCGGATGCTCTGGCCAAATCAGCTGTCCTCCCACTGGTCTCGACCAGCGATGGGGAAAAGGTTGCTGGCGACGGGCCATTGCTACACGATGTCGGGTTGATCGGGACATGGACATGGGAGCCCAACCTTCTGGGCCTCAACTGGTTCTTGTCGGAGGTTGTGCCGCACCTGCCGCCAGACCTGCGCATCGCAGTGGCGGGCCGGACACCGCCGGGTGTCATGGTGCCGCCGAATGTCAGGCTGCTCGGCCGGGTGCCTGATGCCGCGCATTTCCTGTCGGGATGCGCTGTTGTCGCGCTGACCAGCCGCGCGGGGACGGGTGTTCAGCTCAAGACCATAGAGGCGCTGCAGCTTGGCCTGCCTGCCGTAGCCACATCTCTCTCGATGCGCGGGCTTGGCGAGGGGCCGCCGAACCTCGTGGTGGCCGACGACGCCGCGGCTTTTGCCGATCGGTTGGTGGCCCATGTGGCAGCCGTGCAGGCAGGAGATGTCAGACGGGTTGACGGTGCGGTTTTCATGACCGCACAGCGCCGGGCGCTCGCCCTGGCGATCACAACAGGACTGGCGGCGATCTAACATCTGATAAGATGTTGCGCGACAGATAAGCGCAGGCAAAGATATCAGGCACGGTATTCCGGATTGACGTTACAAGATTGTCCGTGCGCCATTTAGCCTTTGGTTCGGGCATGTCTCGTGTGGCGTTCATTGTAGGCATTTGTGTTGCATCTTGTGACTGATACGGACGGCTCCGCCACTGATGCGCACATGTCTGATGCCAGCGCATCGGAATTTTGGCAGTTCGCCGCGCGTCTGGGTCTGGCCTATCGCGAACACGGTCTCACGCCCGTTGCCGATGTGCCCTACCAGCAAGCCCTTGCCGCCGGGATCGCCGCGCTCGATGAGGCGCTTTGCGGCTTCCGGCTCGCCATTTGTCCTGATGATGCAGCCCGTGACATTCTGCGACGGCACCACCTGTCTGGCCGGACAGACATTGTCGTCATGCCGCCCGCATCATTCCGTGCCATGCTGGATGCGCATTGCCGTGATGCCATCCTGCATCATGCCGCCCATCATCTGACAGAGATCAGGCCTGGGCAATCCGCAAGGCAAGGCTTCACGGGCGGGCAGCGTGCGCTTGCCGCCGCTACGTCAGCTCTCATGCTGGCGTTGCTGTGGCTGTCGCCCGACATTGCGCTGCTTTTGCTGGCCGTTATCACGATGCCGCTGTTCTACGGGCTTGTCGTGATACGCCTTGGTGCCACCATCGACAGCTGGGGGCTACCAGCGCCGACTGTGCTGAGGCTGACAGACGGGCAACTCCCTGTCTATACGGTTCTGGTGCCGCTGTTCCGCGAGGCTGCCGTCGTGCCGCAACTGATGCAATCCATGATGGCACTCGATTATCCTCGCGCCAAGCTGGACATCATCATTCTTGTAGAAGAGCATGACGCGCTCACGGCCACGGCGCTGGGGGCATGTGTCCTGCCATCCCATATCCGCGTCCTGCATGTGCCGGGCGGTTTGCCGCAAACCAAGCCACGCGCGCTCAACATCGGACTGCTGCAGGCGCGCGGTGATCTTGTCGCGGTTTTCGACGCAGAGGACAGGCCGCAATCGCGCCAGCTGCGTCTGGCGGCCAACCTGTTTCACCGGCTGCCCGCCAATGTCGGCTGCCTGCAAGGCAGGCTGGTGATCGACAATGTCGATGACAGCTTCCTGTCACGCGGCATTAGGTAGCAAACGCACCAAGCACCGCCTATGCCAACGCTTATCGTTGACGTAAATTAAGGCATGACAGAGCTTGGAAACCGATACGCCCTTGCGGCACTGCGTGAGCGGCGGGCAGAGACATCAGGCGAAATCATGCAGCTAGAAAGCCGCGTGCGGTCTCTGCGGGCCTCTCTGGTTCACTTGGACGCATCCTTGGCGCTTCTGGACCCGGATCGTGATCCAAAGTCCATCCCGAACAAGCGCACACGCCGCGTCAAGCTATTCGGACAGGGCAAGCTCAACCGCATGGTCATGGACGCAATGCGTGAGGGCAACCGGCCTATGACGACGCTGGAAATCACGGAAGCGATATGCGCCCGTCTGTCATACGGTGAAGCAGCCAAGGCCAGCATGCGGAACCGAGTGCGCGCGAATTTGTTGTACCTATGGAAAGTGCGCGGGGAAATTGCGAAGGAAGGCGAGCGGGAGACGGCGCTGTGGAAAGCCAAATAGAGCCATATATGCAGATTTCTAAATCATATTGACAAAATGCCACACGTTATGTATAGCCGCTCCTGTGCGCTAACTAAGTACATGTTTTCAAAGCACTATTTTTCACAAAGAATACAATAACTCCATATAGCTGTTAACAAAAGTTCATAAAAAAACGCTTTGAGTTAGTTTGGAACAAAGGTAGTGATTTTAACCAGAGTGATTTCTACGGCTGTCAAGTTTTTTTATGGAGGCTATCATGTCGTCGGTCGGAATCGAGGGGTTCCATTCGTTCCTCAATTCTGAGGGGCGCGAGCTTAGCAATATCAAGTTTCTTCCTGGTACAAGTCGGGATATTACGAAGGACAAAATGACAGAAGAGGCTGACGCTTCTTTGCGCCGCGTATTTGCGGCTGGATGCAAGCATGAGCCTCCTTGCGTAGTTGGCAATGAGTAAGGTATCTGCTCCTACCGAATCTTTTTTAAGGCCCGGTCCACCGGGCCTTTTTTATGGCTTTACCGATGCTGGCACAGATCATAAGTAGCGTTGATAACATTGGCGCATTTCCTATTCAGGCGCAACAAATAATAGATAAAATAATAGAATTTGGCGTTCAAGATCGTGTAATTGTCTGCAAAGACAATGAAATGAACACGGACTTTCTCCGTGGCTTATTTTACAGATATAGATCGCGCGATGCCGTTTACGGAGAGCCAGCATTTGTGTCTTTAGTTATATATCCTGGAAAAGTTGATATAAATAATCAGAGAATGATTGTTGCTAAAGAGCTTGTACATGTATTTGATTCTAAAGAAGAAATGACAGACACAATAGAGGAACTAGACGCGCTTGCTGACAGGGTTCTTGGTCCCTTAGCCACTGATGACGTTGGAATTGGCGATCTAATGGCTTTGAAAGATAAAATTGCGTTTTACCAAGCAATACCATTGCTTCTTCCGCCCAAAATGCTTTGCAGAGCAAAAGACGTTGGATGGGATGCAAATAGACTCTCAAAGGAAGCGGTTGTTCCAATTCACGTTGCTACGTTGGCGATGACAAATGACTGGCCTAAATTAGTAAGTTATTTTCTAGTTACCGCTGCCAATACCCCTTCCACTGGCG
>JANMIB010000540.1:0-8703 GCA_031375605.1 Allobosea sp.
CCCGACATCCGCTGGGTTGCCCGTCTCGGACTTCTGGCTGATCCCGCCACCGCGGTTCCCAAACCCATGTACATGCGCGCCCCTGAAGCCCACGCGCAGGAGAACGGCAAGGTGCCAAGGCTTGCAAATCAGCCAAGGCTTGCAAACCAACCATGAGCTTGCTTGAGCGCCTGTTTGCACATCGTTTCAGGCGTCATCGTGTGCGGATTGAGCCTTTGTCGACCGAGCATGCACCCACGGTGGCTGCCTTGCACAAGGCCAGTTTTTCGCGGGGCTGGGATCAGCCGGACGTCGCCCGCATGCTGTCGGAGGGCGGTATTCTGTCAGACGGGGTGTTCCTGGGTGGCTCACACAGTCCAGGCGGCTTCGTGATGTCTCGCCTTGCGGCTGATGAAGCGGAAATCCTGACGATCTGCCTGGCATCCGATCAGCGCCAGCGGGGTTTTGGTGCCATGCTGTTGCAGCAGCACATGGCCAATCTGGTCAGGCGCGGCACATCGGCCCTGTTTCTGGAGGTGGATGAAGGCAATGAGGCTGCCTTGCAGCTCTATCGCAGGTTTGGCTTCGTCAAGGTTGGCGAAAGGCCGGGATATTACCGCAAGGCTGACGGCACGCGGGCTCTTGCTCTCATCCTCAGACGCAAGCTCGATTGACCCGCATCATGACCTCGCCACCGATCAATGGACTGACAGCACCCGGATGGACCTTGAAGGCCGTGTCCAGGATTGGCCTGATCGGGTTCATCAGTCTTTTTGGTATTCCGGCCCAGCTTCTGGTGAACAGGCTTGTCCCGTCCAGAACGCATGTCCTACCGCTGCTGTTTCACCGTGCGATCTGCCGTCTTCTCGGCTTGCAGGTGATCGTCGAGGGCATCCCGCCCCGATTGAATGAGAAAACCCTGATTGTTGCCAATCATGTTTCATGGCTGGATATTCCCGTCATCGGCGCGATGCGTCCTGTTTCGTTCATCGCCAAATCCGAGATCGCGGGCTGGCCTGGCATCGGCCAGCTTTCAAAGCTCCAGCGCACGATTTTTATAGATCGCTCGCGCCGGAGCCATACGGCAGCCATAGCCTCCGAGATGGGCGCGCGTCTGACCGGTGGTGACTGCGTGGTGCTTTTCGCCGAGGGCACGACAGGTGACGGCACCCGCATCTTGCCCTTCCGCTCGTCCTTGCTGGGCGCGGTCAAGGAAGCGCTCGGCGAAGACGACAGGGGTGAAATCCTCGTTCAGCCCCTGGCTGTGCTGTATGTCGGACGCAACGGCATCCCCGGTGGCAGGGCAGAGCGTGCCAGACTGGCATGGTATGGCGAGATGGAACTGGGGCCGCATCTGCGCGAGATTTTCAATGGCGGGCCGGTGGATGTGCGGCTTGTCTGGGGCGATCCGATCCGGATGGGCCGCGAGCACTCGCGCAAGGAGGCAGCGTCGCTGGCCGAAGCCACCGTGCGGGAAGCCGCGATCAGGCATTTCAGGGGGCGTCCGCGCAACTAGAACATGGCCCGTAAAACCGGCTCCCACTTGCGCGTGCAATGCTTTAAGGAAAAGCGATCACGGCCCGACATGTCCGGGCCTGCTTCAGGACAGTGCCGGTGAAAAAGGTCTTCATCAAATCCTACGGCTGCCAGATGAACGTCTATGACGGGCAGCGCATGGCCGATGTCCTGGCTGGAGAGGGCTATGGCGAGACAACCGATCAGGCCGATGCTGATCTGGTCATCCTCAACACATGCCATATCCGCGAGAAAGCCGTCGACAAGGTCTATTCCGAGCTTGGCAGGGTGCGCGAGATCAAGACCGAGCGCGCCGGTCAGGGCAAGAACACGACCATCGTGGTGGCAGGCTGTGTGGCGCAGGCCGAAGGATCGGAAATCCAGCGCCGCCAGACAGCGGTTGATCTGGTTGTCGGCCCGCAGAGCTATCATCGCCTGCCAAATCTTCTGACGCGCGCCGCCAGACAGAAAGTGGTCGATACGGACTTTCCGGTCGATGACAAATTCGGTTTCCTGCCCCCGCCCGATCCGGTCCGGACCCGTGCGCGCGGTGTGACGGCGTTTCTCACGGTCCAGGAAGGTTGCGACAAGTTCTGCGCCTTCTGCGTCGTGCCGTACACGCGCGGTGCGGAAGTATCGCGGCCCGTCGAGCGCATTGTGGCTGAAGCCTCCGCGCTTGTGGCGGGCGGTGTGCGCGAGATCACGCTGATCGGCCAGAACGTCAACGCCTACCATGGCGAGGGGCCGGATGGCCGCAACTGGCCGCTCGCGCATTTGCTGGCGCGGTTGGCAGAGATCACGGGCCTTGCGCGGCTGCGCTACATGACGAGCCATCCCAATGACATGGATGACGAACTGATCTTGGCCCATCGTGACCTGCCAGCCCTGATGCCTTTCCTGCATCTGCCGGTCCAGTCTGGTTCCGATGCAATGCTGGCGGCGATGAATCGCAAGCATGATGCCGGGATGTATCGGCGCATCATCGACAAGGTGACATCAGCCCGCCCCGATATGGCGCTGTCGTCCGACTTCATTGTCGGATTTCCCGGCGAAAGCGATGCTGACTTTGCCGACACGATGCGGCTGATCGACGAGGTCCGTTTTGCATCGGTTTATTCGTTCAAGTATTCGCCGCGTCCTGGCACTCCGGCTTCGGATTCGCCCCATCAGATACCCGAGCAGGTGAAATCCGAACGTCTGGCCATTCTGCAGGCTCGGGTCGAAGAACACAGGCAGGCGTTCAACGCGGCCACCATCGGACAGCGCGTCGAGGTTCTGGTTGAACGGCATGGGCGCTACGGCAATCAGCTCTCGGGCAAATCGCCCTGGCTTCAGACGGTCCAGATCGAGGATGCCGGCTGTCATATCGGCGACATCGTGGCAGTGGACATTCGGGCTCAATCGACCAACACTCTGTTCGGAACTTTCGTTTCGGTCAAAGCTGCTGCGAAACCGGACTGATTCGCGAGACTGTTTTCAGACACAACAAGCCTAGGAGATCCCCCCGCTTGGCACGATCCGATCTGACGCCCGCAAAGGGCTTGATCCGCCCCCCGGTCAGTGTTCCGCCCGCCCCTGTGCGGGAAACGACAGAAGTGTCACTGACCTTCGACGACAACCGCCTCGCCGGTGTCGTGTTCGGGCAATATGACCAGAACCTGGCCCATCTCGAGCGCAGGCTTCAGATCGTGGCGAATGCCAACGGAAATCATGTGGTTCTGAAAGGCCCGTCAGAAACGGCGGAGCGTGCGAAATCCGTCTTGAACCTGCTGTATGCCCGCGCCAAGGCCGGGGCAGGCGTTGGCCCCGGCGATGTCGATGGCGCGGTCGAGGAAAGTGCCTTGCAGCGCTCGCTTTTCCCCGCGCAAAATGCCGCTGGAGGGGTCTCGTTTGACGCAGTTGTCACGCGCAAGCGCGGGCCTGTCCGGGCGCGGTCAGTGGCGCAGGACGCCTACTTGCGTGCCATGAAGCGCAACGAACTGGTCTTTGCCGAAGGACCGGCCGGCACGGGCAAGACCTGGCTTGCGGTTGGCCATGCTGTGTCGCTGATCGAGCAGGGCGTGGTGGAGCGCATGATCTTGTCGCGCCCGGCCGTGGAAGCAGGCGAGCGCATCGGGTTCCTGCCGGGTGACATGCGCGACAAGGTCGATCCTTATCTCAGGCCTATCTACGATGCGCTCTATGATTTCATGGAGGCCCGGAATGTCGAGCGTGCGCTGCAGACCGGCATGATCGAGATCGCGCCATTGGCCTTCATGCGCGGCCGCACCCTGACCAATGCCGTGGTGCTGCTGGATGAAGCGCAGAACACGACCTCGATGCAGATGAAGATGTTTCTGACACGTCTCGGCGAAGGCTCCCGGATGATCATCACGGGTGATCCGACCCAGATCGATCTGCCGCCACAGCAGAAATCCGGGCTGGTCGAGGCCGTCAAGCTGCTTTCGGGTGTCGAGGGCATCGGGCATGTGCTCTTCCGTGAAGCGGATGTGGTGCGTCATGACCTCGTGCGCAGGATCGTCAAGGCTTACGAGGATGAAGCTCGCAATGCGCAACCTTCGAGCGAACGGGGCGCCCTGCGTTGAGCGGTGCTGCCCATCTTGAGATCGACATCACCATCGAAAGCGACAACTGGCTGCAGGTCCGTGATCTGGAAGCGCGCATCATCGCTGCCGTCAATGCGGCCGCGCTTCATGCGGGCCTTGCATTGCGCAAGGGCGCGGAGGTCAGCATCCTGCTGACAGACGACGCCGCGGTGAAGACGCTGAACAGGAACTGGCGAAAGCAGGACAAGCCCACCAACGTGTTGTCATTTCCAGCTTGTGCCCCTGCCGGACTTGGCACGGCCCCCATGCTGGGTGACATCGCGGTGGCCTTTGAAACTGTTGCGCGGGAAGCTCTGGCCGATGGCAAGGCGTTGGATGATCATCTGGTTCATCTGGCTGTTCATGGCTTCCTGCATCTCCTTGGTTTTGACCATCAGGGTGATGCAGAGGCAAAGATCATGGAAAATCATGAGCGTGGCATCCTTGAATCACTTGGCATATCCGACCCTTATGCCGATAGTCCTTGACGAGCAGAGCAGCTTCAGGCCATTCCAGTTCCGTCATGACCGACGACAGTAGACCCAATAGCGAACGCCCGGCCCCATCTCACAATGGCGTGCTCGCACGGCTTCTCAGTGCTCTCAAACTCAAGGGCGGTCCATCGGTCCGTGATGAGATCGAGGGCGTCTTGGCCCAGAACGGACGAGACGCCGGGCTGTCGCCGCAAGAGCGGATCATGCTCTCCAATGTCCTGAGCCTGCGCACCAAACGGGTCGCCGACGTGCTGATCCCGCGGGCTGACATCGTGGCGGCTCCCGCCGAAATATCCCTTGGCGAACTGCTCAGCCTGTTCAGGACCGCCGGACATTCGCGCCTGCCGGTGTATGGCGAATCGCTCGATGATCCGCGCGGCATGGTCCATATCCGTGATTTTCTCGACTTCATCGCTGCAAGGGCGGAGGCCAGCCGTCGCCGTCGCCGCAAGGCGGGGGGTGAGGCAGCGGGGCTGGATCTTGGCGCTGTGGACCTTTCGGCCAAACTCGCCAGCGCCCGTATCCTGCGGCCGGTGCTGTATGTTCCGGCGTCCATGCCGGCGGTTGACCTCTTGGTCCGGATGCAGGCGACCCGCACGCACATGGCGCTCGTTATTGATGAGTATGGCGGCACCGACGGGCTTGTCTCGATCGAGGATCTGGTGGAAATCGTTGTTGGCGACATCGAGGACGAGCACGACGAGGTGCCCGTCACGGGTATTTCGCGGCTGACGGACGGACGGCTTGTGGCAGATGGCCGGGTGCCGCTGGAAGATATTTCGGAAGCGCTCGGGGTTGACCTCGTGTCGGCCCGTCAGGCTGAGGATGTCGACACGCTTGGCGGCCTGATCGTCAGCATCGTGGGCCGCGTTCCCGCGCGGGGCGAACTGATCAAGGGGCCGGATGGCCTCGAATTCGAGGTTCTCGATGCCGATCCAAGACGCCTCAAGCGCGTCCGGATCCATAGGCCGTCCCTTTCGGCCGGAGATGGCGGACCGGACAGCAGCAGTCAGGACAAGGGCAGCCGGGATCCATCAGGATGATGATGGTCTCAAGGCTTGCTGAGGCCGTGATGCTGAGTTGGGGCTGGCGCCGCCGCGTGATCGCCATGGCCGGCGGGGCCATCGGGGCTCTCACACTTGCTCCGTTCGGCATCTGGCCTTTGCTCGTCGTGCAGTTTGCGGCAGCTGTCTGGCTCCTGGATGGTGTGGCATCGCCGCGCCTTCTGAACCGCGTGAAGCAGGCTTTCATCGATGGCTGGTTCTGGGGCTTCGGCTACTTTGTTGCTGGATTGTGGTGGCTTGGCGCAGCCTTTCTTGTCGAAGCTGACAAATTCGCATGGGCCATGCCGCTTGGCGTCCTGGGTTTGCCGATGATCCTGGCTTTCTTTCCGGCCTTCGGCTTTCTGGTCGCGCAGCTGCTCTGGCGCGGTGGAAGCGCCCGGATCCTTGCCTTGGCGGGAGCTCTGTCGCTCAGTGAATGGGCCCGGACGGAACTGTTCACGGGCTTTCCCTGGAACGCCTATGGTCAGGCGCTGGCTGAAAATGCGCTGTTCAGCCAGTCTGCGTCAGTTTTCGGACTTCATGGCCTGACTGTGCTTGCGGTGGCGCTCGGTGCCGTGCCTGCCGTGTTGATGACATTGCCAGCCGGGCGGCAACAGCGCATCACGGCTGGCATGGCTGCGCTCATGGTTTTTGGGATGGCGGGCTTTGGCTGGATGCGCATCCCGTCTGGCCCAAGTCCATTGGTGGCAGGCGTCAAGCTCCGGATCATGCAGCCGAACCTGCCCCAGGATGACAAGTTCCGGCCTGAGAAAGCCCGCGAAATCCTTGACCGCTATCTTGAGATTTCTGATCGTGCCACATCCCCGCGCACGCTCGGACTTCAGGACGTGACGCATCTGATCTGGCCCGAATCGGCTTTCCCCTTCCTGCTCGGGCGCACGCCGCAGGCTCTCCAGCGCATCACCGCGGCGCTGCCGCAAGGTGTGACGCTGATCACCGGTGCCGCCCGTGCTGGCGTCAGCTTGCCGGGCGAAGCTGGCTCGCCGATCTTCAATTCGATCGAGATCATCACCAAGGATCGTGGCATCATCGCCACCTACGACAAGCATCATCTGGTTCCGTTTGGCGAATACCTGCCTACTCCGTTCGAGAACATCATTCAGGCCCTTGGCCTGACGGCCTTTGTCGCCATACCCGGAGGGTTCAGCGCGGCGCCGGGGCGCTTGTCGCTTGATGTGCCTGGATTGCCGCCCGTTGCCGCCACGATCTGCTACGAGGCGATCTTCCCCGGAGCCGTGATGCCGGCGATGGGCGGCATCCTTGCCTCGAAGCGGCCACAGCTCCTGCTGAATGTCACCAATGATGCCTGGTTTGGCCAGACACCCGGCCCATACCAGCACGCGCGGCAGGCACGTCTTCGCACCATAGAGGAAGGTGTCCCGATGATAAGGGCTGCCAATAACGGGATTTCATCGGTCGTGGATGCTTATGGGCGTGTGGTCGGAAGCCTTCAGCTGGGCATTGATGGCGTGCTTGACACTGGACTTCCTCATGCAATCGGCCCTACAACCTTTTCGCGAGTCGGCAACCTGATTGCCGGATTGATGATCGCACTGTGTTTGCTTGCCGCTGCTGTCTCGCACTGGCGACAAAAACGTTGATGCGACTGACGGTTCCAGCTTTCGTGGCAAGATGGAACCAGTGCCGTGATGGGGTTTGCGCAGATCATGTCCTTGGTGCCCAAGAAGGTCCCCAATCCGATTGACCGGCATGTCGGTGCGCGTGTTCGCATGCGTCGGCTGCTCGTGAGCATGAGTCAGGAGCGGCTTGGCGAAAGCCTCGGCATCACGTTCCAGCAGATCCAGAAATACGAGAAGGGTGCCAACCGCATCGGGGCAAGCCGGTTGCAGCAGATTTCCAAGATTCTCGGTGTGCCGGTCGAATTTTTCTTTGATGGTGCTCCTTCGGGCGATGTCGGGTTGAGTGCCGGTTTCGGAGAAATGCCGCAGCCTAATTTTGTCTCGGATTTCATGGCGACCTCTGAAGGGGTGCAACTCACCCGTGCCTTCGTGAAGATCTCTGACACGCAGGTTCGGCGTCGGCTGATCGATCTTGTCGAATCCCTGGCTGCGAGCCAGCCAGCGAGTTGAGAGCCTCTCAAAACAGGGATTGGCATTTGACCAGGTGGAAAAAGCTGTAAACCGGTCTTTTTCGTTCGATGTAACGAACAATCGTCCGGCTTGACGGTCAGTCCGGCTTGACGCGCCATGATAGCGGTGGCAAAAGCGCGCGCCGATGGCCTTGACTGCCATGGTTGCAATTTCCGTTTTTCCGCAAGTTTCACACCCAGACCAGAGGATGTGTCGTGGCCCGTTCGAGCTATCTTTTCACCAGTGAGTCGGTCTCCGAAGGCCATCCTGACAAGGTTTGTGACCGCATCTCCGATGAAGTGGTCGATCTGTTCTTCCGCGAGGCCGCGAAGTCCGGCATGGAGGCCAGCCAGGTCCGTGTCGCATGCGAGACGCTTGCGACAACCAACCGCGTGGTCATCGCAGGGGAGGTTCGCACCTCGCTTGACGAGAAGACCATGAAGAGCAAGGTCAAGTCCGTTGCGCGCCGCGCTATCCGTGACATCGGCTATGAGCAGGATGGTTTTCATTGGAAGACCGCCAAGATCGACGTGCTCCTGCATCCGCAATCTGTCGACATCGCGCAGGGCGTCGATTCTGCCAGCAACAAGGATGTCGGTGCAGGCGATCAGGGCATCATGTTCGGCTATGCTTGCACTGAAACACCCGAGTTGATGCCAGCTCCGATCTATTATGCCCACAAGATCCTCGAAAATCTGACACATCTGCGCAAGACAGGCGAGCGCGGCTGCGGTAAGCTTGGTCCCGATGCCAAAAGTCAGGTCACCATCCGTTACGAGAATGGCCGTCCTGCCGCCGTGACCCAGATTGTTCTGTCCACACAGCATCTCGACGAAAGCATGACCTCCGCGGACGTTCGCAAGGTGGTCGAGCCCGTGATCCGCGAAACCCTCGCCGACATCACCATCGACAAGGATTGCAAGTGGTGGATCAACCCGACGGGCAAGTTCCTGATCGGTGGCCCCGATGGTGATTC
>JANMIB010000021.1:0-6878 GCA_031375605.1 Allobosea sp.
CAGACCGATGTGCTGATCTGCGATGTCTGGGGCGTCGTCCACAACGGACAGAAGGCCCATGCCGGAGCTTGCGCCGCGCTCGAGCGCTTCCGGGCCGGTGGCGGCACGGTCATCATGGTCTCCAACTCGCCGCGCCCGTCAGGCGATGTCATCCCTCAGATGATGCGTTTTGGCGTCACGCGGGCTTCGTTCGATGACATCATCACGTCCGGTGACGTAACGCGCGGACTGATCACGGCCCGCAGCGGCCAGACAGTGCTGCATCTGGGCCCGGAGCGCGACCGGACGCTGTTCGAAGGCCTTGATGCACCTTTGGCCAAGGCCGATGTTGCTGCCTATTGCATCTGCACGGGGTATGATGACGACGAGACCCAGACACCGGCGGATTATGCCGATGTTTTGGCGCTGATCGCAGCCCGCAAGCTGACAATGATCTGCGCCAATCCCGATCTTGTGGTCGAGCGCGGCGACAGACTCATTCCCTGCGCAGGCGCGATGGCGGTTGCGTATGAAAAGCTGGGTGGCGAAGCGATCTATGCCGGCAAGCCGCACCGCCCTGTCTATGTCGAGGCGCTGGCCATGGCCGCGCGCTTGCGTGGCCACATCACGCCGCCAGAGCGCATCAGGGCCGTGGGCGATGCCATCCGCACCGACATCACGGGTGCGGTGGGCATGGGGCTGGAGTCGATCCTGCTGTTCGAGGGCATCCACTGGGCCGATGTCGGCGGCGAGAGCTGGCCCGACAACCATCGCGTCTGGCTTGAAGCGCAGGCGGTCATGCCGCGCTACGTGATGCCGCGACTGGTCTGGTGATGGCCTTGCCCACAAGGGCAAGGCTCCTCCTGATGGTCAGCCAAACCTGAGAAGGTTGTCGACGCTGTCCTGTTCGAGGCCATCGGGGCTTCCGGGGCCATGCAGCAGATGCCTCGCCTTCCAGTCGTCCAGCTTGGTCTCCTCAGTGCCCCGTTGCGGCTCGCTGGGCTTGGCTCGCGCCGATGTGGCGAAAGTTTTGAGCCGTTCCTCGATCACGCCAAGGGTCTGGGACACACGTGTCAGGCGCTGGCCGGTCAGATCCTGAAAGCTGCACGCTTCCATCAACCCGATCATTCGTTCTTCGACAAGCGTGCGGTATTCGTTGTTGGTGAGGGGGGTGGCAAGCAGCGCCTCAGCCGTTTCAAGCACGGCATCGGTTGCATTGCGGGTGACGATGATCACTTCGTTCAGATCGGTCTGTGCCGCGCTGAGCTTGCGGTTGGTCATGTCGAGAATGCCGAGACCGTTGATCGCGCTTCTCAACTCGTTGATGTAGGCCGCGACAGCGTCGACCTCGCGGGCCAACGCGTCAAAGCTCACATCGTCGCTGGATTGATCCATGACCTGGGCGAAATGTGCCATAGCTCAAGCTTTCAAGAGAGAAGTTGAGCAATCAGCTGCCGCAGACGGCCTCGATCTTGGTTTTCAGCGTCTGCGCATTGAAGGGCTTGACGATGTAGTTGTTCACACCGGCCTTCTTGGCTGCAATGACGTTTTCAGTCTTGGACTCTGCCGTGACCATGATGAAGGGCGTGGTGCGCAGGCCGTCATCGGCCCGCACGTGCCGCAGCAATTCGTAGCCCGTCATGGGCTCCATGTTCCAGTCGGAGATCACAAGGCCGTATTTCTTCTGCTTCAGTTTTCCGAGTGCAGCGGTGCCATCGGCAGCATCGTCGACATCCTCGAAGCCGAGCTGTTTCAACAGATTCTTGATGATGCGCACCATGGTCTGGTAATCATCGACCACCAGGATCGGCATGGAAGTATCGAGTGCCATGAAAATTGCTCCATCAATCATCAGCTTCTGATCAGCGCTTGCAACAGGCAGGCCCCAACGCGACAGCCGAACTTGGCAGGTTCTAACCCAGCCGGGTTGATAACGCGTTAAACCGCCCGAAGGCTTTTGCACAGGCAAGTGGCGGCCTGAGAAGCATGGCGCACGCATGAAGGTGCCGGTTGTGTGAAAACGCTATGCTCCCATTGTGTTGATCAATCATTCCGCATCGGGATGGACGTCGTCCCGGTGCGGGATGATCTCGCCGACTTGACGGCGCAGCAGGTTCAGGCCACCCACGTTGCACAGCGTGTTGGACCTGGGCGAACCGTGACATTTGCATCATCAGACATCGACGTTTCCACCGGCGGCATCTGGCGCGGACCTTTGCCCGTGCCGCAGCATCTGAGAGGCGCTGTCGTGGCCATCGGCAATTTCGATGGCGTGCATCTGGGACACAGGGCACTGCTCGCCGAGGCCCGCTCCATGGCTGATGCAGCAGGGCGGCCCATGTGCGCGCTGACATTCGAGCCTCATCCGCGGACGTTTTTCAGGCCCTCGTTGCCGGTTTTTCGGCTGACGCCTGCCGATATGCGGGCTTCGCTGATGGCGGGGCTTGGCTGTGAAGGTGTGGTGGAGCTTGCCTTTGATGCAGCGCTGTCAGGCCTCGATGCAGACGTGTTCATCGATGACATCCTGATGGACCAGCTTGGTGTCAGCGGCGTTGTCGTCGGCACAGATTTCCGGTTCGGGCGCGGGCGGACTGGCGATGTGGCCATGCTGGTGCAGCAACTGGCCAGACGTGGCGTGAAGGCGTCTGCGCTTGGCGCGGTCGTCGACACTGCCGGGGTGCCAATTTCCTCATCCCGTATCAGGGACGCCCTGGCGCTCGGCGATATTGCGGGTGCAAATGCCATGCTCGGTGCGCCCTGGACAGTGCGCGGGCAGGTGGTCCATGGCGACAAGCGCGGCAGGCTGCTGGGTTTTCCGACTGCCAACATGGTCCTGCCCGCAGACAACCGGCTGCGTCATGGCATTTATGCCGTCCGCGTGCTGATGGATGGGGCCTGGCATGCGGGCGTTGCCAGTTTCGGACGCAGGCCGACCTTTGATGACGGGGCACCGCGCCTTGAAACCTTCGTGTTCGACTTCAGCGGTGACCTTTATGGCCGGGTGCTTGATGTGGCCTTTGCCGGCTGGGTGCGCGGCGAGGAGAAGTTTGCTTGCGTCGAGGCTCTTGTCGCACAAATGCAGCGCGATGTGGAAAAAGCCCGCACAATCCTTGTGTGACGTAACGTCGAAAAGCGGCTTCTTCGCAGATCATTAACCGTTCTCTCCCACTCATGGTGATGCTGGGAGAGTTTTTTCAATGAATCCGTTTGGTTGGGTTTCGCGCCTGTCGCTGCGCATCAAGATGGCCATCGGCGTTGCCGTGCTGATTGCAGGAAGCGTGTTTGCCGTCGGGATGCTCGCCGTTACGTCGATTGATGCGGGCATGCGCGACAAGGCGCTTCAGGAACAGAACAGTGCGATGAAACTGATCGCGCATCTGATGCGCGCCAGCCAGCCTGGCGTCGACGTCATGTTCTCGCCGACCGGCGTGGATCGCCTCAAGATGGCCAGCGTGTCCGACCTGCCTGATCACCAGCTTGTCGACAATGTCACGCGCATCATCGGCGGTACGGCGACAGTCTTTCGCTGGGATACCGCCAAGGGCGACTATGTCCGCATCTCGACGTCGGTGAAGCGTGATGACGGCACGCGCGCCATCGGCACAGTGCTCGGCACAGCGAATCCTGTTTTCGCCAGCATGCGCGCGGGCAAGGCCTACCTTGGCGAAGCGGTGATCCTGGGCAATCCCTACTACACACAATATGTGCCGATCTTCATAGCTGACGGCTCTGTCGGTGGCGTGCTCTATGTCGGGGTGCGCAAGGATGAGTCCGAGGCTGTAGGGCGAAGGATCGACAACGCGGTCATGATCGCGGCCCTTGTCGTCAGCGTCATCGGGTTGTTCCTGGCTGCGTTCATGACCAGCCTTGGCCTGAAGCCCGTGACGCGTCTGAGCGAGGCGGTCCGTGTCATTGCCGATGGCAAGCTGTCCCATGTGGTCGAGGACCGTGATCGCACCGACGAGTTCGGCAAGATGGCCCGTGCCGTCGATCACCTGCGTGTTGCCCTGATCGAGAAAGCAGCCATGCAGGAAGAGGACGCCCGCGCCGGCGAGGAGCAGATGCGCCGTGCGGGCCAGGTCGAGGACGTGACGGCCAGCCTTCAGACCGTGGTGGCGGGCTCGGTTGAATCGGTGTTGCAGACGACAGCGGCCTTGCGCGCCCAGGCCGAGCAGCTTCGCACGTCCGCCCAGCAGGCCGCCTGGCAGCTTGGCGCAGCCAGTTCGTCATCCAGTGTGTCTTCCGACAGCGTGCGGACAGCGGCAGCAGCGGCGGAAGAACTCAATGCGGTCATTCTCGACATCATGCAGCAGATTTCGCAAGGCTCCAGTGTCACCGCCGAGGCTGTCGCGGCCATGGACACCACCCGCGATCTGGTCGGGGTTCTGGCCAGTTCAAGCTCCCGCATCGGTGAGGTGGTGACGCTGATCACGTCGATTGCCGAGCAGACCAACCTGCTGGCGCTGAATGCCACCATCGAGGCTGCCCGCGCCGGCGATGCAGGGCGCGGCTTCGCAGTTGTGGCGCAGGAGGTCAAGCAACTGGCCAGCCAGACAGCCAAGGCCACCGATGAAATTCGCCGCCAGGTCGAAGACATGCAGACCGCAACCCACCAGGCTGTCGGCGCGATCAGCGGGATCGGTGAAACCATCGCCATGATCGACAAGATCACGGTGTCGATTGCCAGCGCGGTCGAGCAGCAAGGTGCTGCCACGCAGGAAATCGCACGGTCGATCACGGAGGCGGCGACATCCAGCATGGAGGTCAACACCGCCATCATGGCCATCGACGATGCGTCCAGCAAGAATTCCTTCGCTGCAAGCGACGTGGAACACGCCGCCGACAGCGTGATCAAGACCGCAGAAGACCTCCGCCTGGCCGTCAGCGAGCACATCGCGCGCATCAAGGCTGCGTGAGCGCACCGGGCCTTCCGTCCGGTGCAGGGCGATGCTATGAGCTGCAAATGAGATTGCCGCTGTCAGCCTTGCGAATTACAGGCCCGGTCCCTCGCGCCTTTTGAGGTTGCCGACGGGCCGGGACACGCCCTTTCGCCGTAAAGCCCCCCACATTGCAGCCTTGCCACTTGCACAGCGATGCCCCAGAACGGGCGCAACGCGTTGCCGCTGCTCATGAAATGCGATCTTGCCATGTCAGATGTTTCCAAATCCCCATCCGCGCGCGACTATTCCGCCACGCTGAACCTGCCGCAGACGGAATTTCCGATGCGGGCCGGCCTGCCTGCGATGGAGCCGAAGATGCTCGCACGCTGGGCCGAAATCGACCTTTATGGCCAGATGCGCAAGGCCGCCAAAGGCCGTGACCGCTTCGTGCTGCATGATGGGCCGCCTTATGCCAACGGCGATATCCATATCGGCCACGCGCTCAACAAGATCCTGAAGGATCTCGTGGTGCGCTCAGCGCAAATGGCGGGCTTTGACAGCAATTACGTGCCCGGCTGGGATTGCCATGGCCTGCCGATCGAATGGAAGATCGAGGAACAATACCGCGCCAAAGGCCAGAACAAGGACGAGGTTCCGCTGATCGAGTTCCGCAAGGAATGTCGCACCTTTGCCGAGCACTGGGTGGGTGTGCAGCGCGAGCAGTTCAAGCGCCTCGGCGTCGAGGGTGACTGGGCCAACCCCTACCTCACCATGACCTATCCGGCGGAAGCCCAGATCGCGCGCGAATTGATGAAGTTCTCGATGAACGGCCTGCTTTACCGCGGCTCCAAGCCGGTGATGTGGAGCGTGGTCGAACGCACCGCGCTGGCGGAAGCGGAGATCGAGTACCACGACTATCAGAGCGACATGGTGTGGGTGGCGTTCGGTATGAACACATACGCGATTTCGCCGCCGGACCGCGCTGACGTGAGTGACCGCGAAACATTTCACGCAAAATGGGGCGAGTTCAATGAAGCCTACTTTGGTTCCAGAATCCTGATCTGGACCACCACGCCCTGGACCATCCCAGGCAACCGGGCGATCTCGTTTTCAAGCCGTATCACCTATGGCGTCTTCCAGGTGACCGCGGCCGCGGCGGACAACTGGGCCAAGGTGGGCGACAAGTATATTCTGGCTGACCGGCTGGCCTCAGATGTGTTCAAGGCCGCGCGCGTCGAGGCTTATGAGCGGCTGGCTGAAGTTCCCGCGTTTGTGCTGGCTGACACGCTTTGCAACCACCCGCTCGCAGGCCACGGGTACGATTTCGGCGTGCCTTTGCTCGACGGCGACCACGTCACCGATGATGCGGGCACCGGCTTTGTCCACACCGCGCCAGGCCATGGCAGCGAGGATTTTGACATCTGGATGCGGGCTGACACGCAGAAAATGCTGCGCAAGGAACGCATCGACACCACAATCCCCTACACCGTCGCCGCAGACGGCACCTACACCAAGGATGCGCCCGGCTTTGAAGGCCTGTCCGTCATCACCGACAAGGGCGACAAGGGTACTGCGAACGAGGCCGTGATCAAGGCTTTGATCGAGGCTGGAAACCTGTTCGCGCGCGGGCGGTTGAAACATCAATATCCGCACTCTTGGCGCTCGAAAAAGCCGGTGATCTTCCGCAACACCCCGCAATGGTTCATCGCCATGGACAAGGGTTTCACTCCCTCTCCCAGTCCGATGTCGGCTGTTGCCGATATCGGCAACATTTCGGCGGGAGAGGGTTCCAGACCGATGCGCCCACGCTGCGCGAACTGTCATTGCAATCGATCAAGGAAACCGAATGGGTGCCTGCCTCCGGACAGAACCGCATCACCGGCATGATCGAGGCCAAGCCCGACTGGGTGGTCTCCCGCCAGCGCGCCTGGGGCGTGCCGATCACGGTGTTCGTCGACAAGAAGACGAAAGAGGTTCTCAAGGACGCCCGCGTCAACCAGCGCATCGCCGATGCCTTCG
>JANMIB010000070.1:0-7425 GCA_031375605.1 Allobosea sp.
CCGAGACGATGCTCGGCGACGGGGCCGTGGCGGTGCATCCTGACAACGAAAAGATCGGCTGGATGATCGGTAAGACGGCGATCCTGCCGCTGGTCAACCGCCGCCTGCCGATCATCGCCGACAGCTATGCCGATCCTGAAAAGGGCACCGGCGCTGTCAAGATCACGGCTGCGCACGATTTCAATGACTACGAGGTCTACAAGCGCCATTCGGACGTCGTGCCGCTGATCAACCTGTTCACGGCCTCTGCGCACATGGTCGATGAGCCGCACATGCCAGCGCAATATCGCGGGCTGGATCGCTACGAGTGCCGCAAGCGCGTGGTGGCGGACCTCGATGCCATGCAGTTGCTCGCCAAGATCGAGCCGCATCTGCACTCAGTTCCGCATGGCGATCGCTCCGGCGTCGTGATCGAGCCGTGGCTGACGGACCAGTGGTATGTCGATGTGAAGCCCATGGCGACAAAGGCCATGGCCGCCGTGCGCGATGGCCGCACGAAGCTGCATCCGCCGGAGCGTGACAAGGTGTTCTTCAACTGGATGGAGAACATCGAGCCGTGGTGCGTGTCGCGGCAACTCTGGTGGGGACACCAGATTCCGGCGTGGTATGGGCCGGATGGGATGCATTTTGTCGAGATGGATGAGGCGTCTGCACAGGCAGCCGCGACCAAGCATTATGGCAACCCGGTTGTGCTCAACCGGGATGAAGACGTCCTCGACACGTGGTTTTCCTCCGCGCTCTGGCCCTTCTCGACCCTTGGCTGGCCCGAAAAGACGCCTGAACTTGCCAAGTTCTATCCCACCACCACGCTCAGTACCGCCTCCGACATCCTGTTTTTCTGGGTGGCGCGGATGATGATGTTGGGGCTGGAATTCATGGGTGATGTGCCTTTCCGCGATGTGATCCTGCACGGGCTCGTCCGCGACGAGAAGGGCAAGAAAATGTCGAAGACGACGGGCAACGTCATCGACCCGCTCACGATCATCGACCAGTATGGCGCTGACGCCATGCGCTTCACCTTGGCCGCGATGACGAGCGGGGGCCGCGACATCAAGCTGTCCATGGCGCGTGTCGAGGGCTATCGCAATTTCGCGACGAAGATCTGGAACGCTGCCCGCTTTGCCGAGATGAACGGCTGTGACCGTGCGGTGGATTTCGATCCGCGCACCGTCACCGAAACCCTCAACAAATGGGTGCTGGGAGAGGCCGCTCGTGCCTCGCGCGATGTGGCCGACGCCATCGAAGGTTTCCGCTTCAGCGAGGCGGCGGATGCAGCTTACCGCTTTGTCTGGGGCACGTTCTGCGACTGGTATGTGGAATTGTCAAAGCCGGTGTTGCAGGCGGAAACATCTAGCGCGGCAAAGGACGAAACCCGCGCCACGGTGGCCTATGTCATCGATGTGATCTCCAAACTTCTGCACCCGTTCATGCCGTTCATGACCGAGGAGCTTTGGGCCGTGAAAGGCGAGGCGGGTCCGGCACGTGATGGACTGCTTTGCCACGCCGACTGGCCAGAGCTTGCGGGGCTCGAAAATCCCGGCGCAGAAGCAGAAATAGGCTTTGTCGTCGAACTTATTTCTGAAATCCGTTCGGTGCGCACAGAAGTCAGCATTGCCGGTGGCGCGCAGGTCGAACTGGTGATTGTCGGTGCCAAGCCGACAACACGCATGATCGTGAACAACTGGGAAGCGATGATCGCGCGGCAGGCGAGGGCGTCCTCGATCAGCTTTGCCGAGATCGCCCCCCCGCAATCGGCGCAGATCGTGGTGCGTGGCGAGACGGTCTGCATGCCCCTGGCAGGCCTGATCGACCTGGGAGCCGAGCGAAATCGCCTGACCAAGGAACTGTCGAAACTGGATGGCGACATCACAGGTATCGAACGCAAGCTGTCCAACCCCGAATTTGTGGCCAAGGCTCCTGAAGATGTGATCGAGGAGAACCGTGCACGCATCATCGATGCCCATGCGCGGCAGATCAAGATCAGGGATGCGCTGGCACGGCTGGGGTCCTGACCCTGCAAACGGTGCTGATCAGGGCCGGCGTTTTCCGGCCTTGATCACGACTACCCCAGCTTCTGCGGCCAATCTGGCGATGATGGCTTGATCGTCCGGACTGAAAGCCCTCGTTGGCATCCAGCGTGTCACACGGGCTTTTGTCTTGATGACAATAATCTTTGGCAGGAACGATATCTGCTTGATCATGCTCCATGGCATGATGAGGGACACGTTTGCTGCATCGGTCGTGTCGATCATCTTTTCGTCGATCCTGTAGGTCAGCTTCTTGTTGTCGTTTGGCAGATTGCCAAACTTCAGCCAATCGGCCAGCAAGATGATGATGATGAAAAACGCGATGCCGCCGAGTGCCAAGAAGCCGATCTGGCGCATGAAATCCTTGACCATGAAGCTGGGCGCGGCGCGCATCACGGCCCACTGCCACGGCTGCAAAGCGTAGAGCCACGCGGGTATGAAGACGAGCAAGACCACACACATGTAAATCAACAGGAACCGGGAAATCCAGATCCGGTGGAATGCGAGTTGGTCCGCGTAGGTCAAGGTCGTTGTACCGTGAATTTGGTTTTCGCCAGCCATAAGTGTTGTATGCTTCTCACAATGGGGGATGATCTGGAGCTGTTTTTCATCTTATCGGACCATTCCTGCCTCCGATAGACGCATGTCGCGGGGGTGAACTCCAGTCTGGCGGTTTGTCACCTTGTCGTTGGTCCTCTTTCCTGCTGAATGGTCCCATGCGCATCACCACCTGGAACGTCAATTCTGTCCGTCAGCGGCTCGACCATCTGCTTGCCTTCCTCAAGGAGGCGGAGCCGGATGTGCTGTGCCTTCAGGAAATCAAGACGCAGGATGACGGCTTTCCACGGCTCGAGATCGAGGCCGCGGGCTATCAGGTCGAGATGCTGGGACAGAAAACCTTCAACGGCGTGGCGATCTTGTCCAGACACCGGCTGGAAGATGTGAGGCGTGGGCTGCCGGGCGATGCGTCTGACGAGCAGGCCCGCTATATCGAAGGTGTCGTTCCGTTCCGCTCTGGCGTGGTGCGCGTCGCATCGATCTATCTGCCCAACGGCAACCCGACCGGAACCGAGAAGTACCCCTACAAGCTGGGCTGGATGAACCGGCTGACAATCCATGCGCGCGAATTGGTGAAACTTGAGGAGCCGCTGGTTCTGGCGGGCGACTACAACGTCATTCCCGAGCCCCGTGACTGCCATGATCCTGCCGCGTGGGCTGACGACGCGCTGTTTCTGCCGCAAACACGGGCGAAGTTTCGTGAACTGATCAATCTTGGCCTGACAGAAGCTGTTCGCGCCACCACGGATGCCGACAAGCTCTACACGTTCTGGGACTATCAGGCCGGTGCCTGGCAGAAAAACAACGGCATCCGCATCGACCACCTTCTGCTGTCACCCCAGGCAACAGACAGGCTGGGCAGCACCGTGATCCACAAGCAGACACGCGCGTGGGAAAAGCCGTCTGACCATGTGCCAGTGAGCGTGGAGTTGAGGGCGTAGCGACAGCGAGTGCCACGGCAAACCGTGTCACCGCCCCCGGTTGATCTGCCTTTGCAGGAAGATGAGCGCGGCCTCACGGTCTTCGGGCGAGGCTGTCTCGAAGGCCTTGCGGTGTGCCTCGATGATCTGTGGATGGCGATCAGGTTCAGCGCCGTCACGCGCAAGTGTCAGCCACATCAGCCCGCGCGCGATCTGACGGGGCATGCCTGCTGTTCCCGCGATCATGAGCTGGCCGAGCGTGGCCTGTGATTCGACATGACCTTTTTCGGCAGACAGATTGAGCCAGCGTGCGGCCTGCCGTGCATCCTTGGGTACGCCGCGCCCGTCAAGATACAGCCTGCTGAGGTGGTACTGGGCATCGGAATCGCCATAATAGCTTGCGGCATATTGCAGAAGTTCTGCAGCGCGCGGCGGATTGGCCTTCACGTAGGTGCCCTTGATGCCGTCGAGCATGTAGACGCCGAGCTGAACGAAGGCTGAGGAAATTACCTTGGCGTTCTGGGTGCCGGGCGTCTCGTCCGCATAGTCATCCGCGATTTTCGAGAAATACTCGAAGGCCTTGAGATCGTCATGTGGCACGCCATCGCCGATGGAATGCATCTTGCCGAGCTTCCACAGCGCGAGAACATGGCCCTGGCCAGCGGCAAACTCGAGCGCACGGGCGGCACCGATCTTGTCACCGGCATTGTAATCCTTCACGCCGGCCCGCAGTGCGTCGCGTGCAGACGAGAATGGCGTGAGCGGCACCATCTGCGCAGCGCCAGGCAAGGGTGCGAGCACGGCGCGCGGAGCACCCTGTATCGCCGACAGCGCATTGTCTTGCGCACATGCTGGCGCAAGACACGCGCCAGCGACAAGAGATGCGCCAGCGACCAAAAATGTGAATGTCAGATCATATATCCGCATAGCAATGTGTTTCGTGTGCCCCGCCTGGGTGAGTGACTGCGCCGCCCACGGCTGATCCAACCTGTTGCGCGTATTTCCAGAGTGCGCCCGAGTTGAAATCCGTGCCGCGTGGCTTCCAGAGCTTCTTACGCGCCCGCAATTCGGCGCTCGTAAGGCGAACTTTGAGCGTTCCCTTGATCGCATCAAGTTCAATGATGTCGCCGTCCTTGAGAAGGCCGATCGGTCCGCCGACGGCCGCTTCAGGCCCGACATGGCCAACGCAGAAACCGCGTGTCGCACCGGAGAACCGGCCGTCCGTGATTAGCGCCACCTTGTCGCCCATGCCCTGCCCGTAGAGCGCGGCGGTCGTCGCCAGCATCTCGCGCATGCCGGGGCCACCCTTCGGCCCTTCATAGCGGATGACAAGCACGTCGCCTTCCTTGTAGCTCTTGGTCTTGACGGCCTCGAAGCAGGCTTCCTCGTTGTCGAAGCAACGGGCGGGGCCGGTGAATTTCTGCTGTTTCTTCGACATCCCGGCGACCTTCACGATCGCGCCTTCAGGAGCCAGATTGCCCTTGAGGCCAACCACGCCGCCTGTGACGGTCAGCGGCTTGTTGGCTGGGTAGATCACGTCTTGATCGGGGTTCCACGACACGGTGGCCATGTTCTCGGCCATGGTGCGACCTGTCACGGTCATGCAGTCGCCATGCAGGAAGCCATGATCCAGCAAGGTCTTCATCAGAAGCGGGATGCCACCGACCTCGAACATGTCCTTGGCGACATATTTGCCACCAGGCTTCAGGTCCGCGATGTAGGGTGTCTTCTTGAAGATTTCGGCCACATCGAACAAATCGAACTTGATGCCGCACTCATGGGCGATGGCGGGCAGGTGAAGGGCAGCGTTGGTTGAACCGCCTGAAGCGGCCACGACGGTTGCCGCATTTTCCAGCGCCTTGAGCGTGACGATGTCACGCGGGCGGATATTGCGGGCGACAAGCTCCATGACCATCTCGCCAGCCGTGTAGCAGAAGGTGTCGCGCACTTCATACGGGGCAGGAGCGCCGCATGAATAGGGCAGGGCAAGGCCAATGGCCTCTGCCACGGTCGCCATCGTGTTTGCGGTGAACTGCGCGCCACACGAGCCGGCGGATGGGCAGGCGACCTCCTCAAGTTCCTTGAGATCGGCATCGGACATGGCACCGACGGAGTGCTTGCCGACAGCCTCGAACACATCCTGCACGGTGACGGGCTTGCCTTTGAAGCGGCCCGGCAGGATCGAACCACCATAAAGGAACACAGACGGCACGTTGAGACGCACCATGGCCATCATCATGCCCGGCAGAGACTTGTCGCAACCTGCCAGGCCCACGAGCGCATCATAGCAATGGCCGCGCATGGTCAGCTCAACCGAATCGGCTATGACCTCGCGCGATGCCAGCGACGACTTCATGCCTTGATGGCCCATGGCGATCCCATCGGTGACAGAGATGGTGCAGAACTCGCGCGGGGTTCCGCCAGCGGACGTGACACCCTTCTTCACGGCCTGTGCCTGACGCATCAGGGCGATGTTGCAGGGCGCAGCCTCGTTCCAGCAACTCGCAACGCCGATAAATGGTTGATAAATCTGCTTCGACGTCATGCCCATGGCATAATAGTAGGAGCGATGCGGAGCGCGGGCTGGACCAACCGAAACATGGCGGCTCGGCAGCTTCGACTTGTCAAAAACTCTCGCGTTCATTGTCATTCCTCCAGGAACCGTCGATCAACCGTTAGCCACCTTGAGGCTTTGTTTCATTTGCCATGGCACACCCGCTCGCTGCAAACGCGAACCTGTGAGACATAACGCGCGACTGCTGATGGGACAGCACGTGAACAGGCTGACAAAAGGACTGGATTTCAGTAAGTTAGTAGACATCACGTAGCTTGCGATTTGTGGCGCAATCGCGGCGATGCAGGGCAGGCGCTCAGGGCTGATTTGAATCATTCCGAGATGTGGCGAAAATGCCACGTTTCGGCCAATCAAATGAAGGCCGGAAGCAGGAAACCACCGATGATGAAGAACAGGAGTATGCCGGTGGCCAGCGGCAAATGTTTCTCCATGAAGGTGCGGATGTTCTCGCCATAATAGCGCAGGGCCAAGGCGAACATCATGAAGAAGGTGATGCGCGAGACAAATGCGCCGACCGTGAACAATTTGAGGTCGAAATGAATGAAGCCCGACATGATCGTGACGATTTTGAACGGGATCGGGGTGAGTCCCTTGGTTAGCAGCACCCAGAACCAGGCACCCTTCGATTTTTCGACCAGTGTCGTTGCCTGATCCGCGAGGCCATACAGCGTGATGAGCCACAGGCCGACCGTGTCATACAGAAGCCAGCCGATTGCATAACCCATGTAGCCGCCAAAGAGTGCGCCCAGGCTGCACACGAAGGCATAATACCAGGAGCGATCTGGTCTCGCGAGACACATCGGAATCAGCAGGGGCAGCGGCGGGATGGGGCTGACCGAACTTTCGAGGAATGTGACGGCGAACAGCACCCATACGGCGCGCGGGTGGCTGGCATAGGACACAACCCAGTCATAGGCTCGCTTGAGCATGGTGTTAGCTGTGTCCCTTGTGGAGGCATCTGCTTGGGGCTGCGCACAAGCGCGAAACGCCCGCGCGGGGAGATAGCGCAGCTACTCTGAACTTGCCAGCGACATTGGTCGAAATGGCAAAGAAAAGCCGCTGGAACTGACCAGCGGCTTTGCCGTGTTGCGGTGCAGGTCAATCCTCGGCGGAGAGAACCTTGCTCTTGAACAGGAAACCAGCGACCAGACCGCCAAGGACCGGCGCAACCATGTAAAGCCAGACCTGCGCCAGAGCCTGCCCGCCGACATAGACATTGGGCGCCAGTGTGCGGGCCGGGTTCAGCGAGTTGCCGGTGATTGGCACGAATGCGAGGTGAAGCAGCGCCAGTGTCAGGCCAATGACCAGACCAGCCACATTGCCGCCGCCGCCCTTCGCCTGAGTC
>JANMIB010000087.1:0-12031 GCA_031375605.1 Allobosea sp.
ATACGAGATGGACAAGGAGGCGGGCACGCTTGTGGTTGACCGGTTCCTTTACACGCCCATGCGCTACCCCGGCAATTACGGCTTCATTCCCCACACGCTCTCCGAGGATGGCGACCCCTGCGATGTGCTGGTGGCCAACACCAGGCCCATCATCCCTGGCGCGATCATCGCGGTGCGCCCCATTGGCGTGCTGATGATGCAGGACGAGGCGGGCGGGGACGAAAAAATCCTGGCGGTCCCCGTGCCCAAGCTCACCAAGCGCTATGAGAACGTGCACAATTACACCGACATGCCCCAGATCACACTCGACCAGATCCAGCATTTCTTCGAGCACTACAAGGATCTGGAACCGGGCAAATGGGTCAAGCTCACCGGCTGGGGCGATGCGGCCAAGGCTCGTGAGCTGATCGTGGAAGCGATGGAGCGGGCCAAAAAGGTCAAGGCCTGAGCTTTTATCATTGCAGCCGACATCACGTTCTGGCCAACCCGTCTGACATTCGGAGGTTTCACATGCGCCATCTGATCATTGCCTCTGCTGCAACCATTCTTCTCGCGGCGTGTAACTCGTCCGGTCCACCACCTGCGCCGTCACCCTCCTCTGCGCCGGCAGGTGTCACGCCCAACACCTTCTCCATGCCGACAGGGTCTGGATGTGCAGGCGAAGTGGCACGTTTCCAGGCCGTCATGGACAATGACATTTCGACCGGCCACACCACTAAAGGTGTCTATGACCGGATCACCGCCGAGATCGCCACAGCCCGCAGCACCTGTGCTGCTGGCAACGAGGCGGGCGCCATCGGGCAGCTCAATGGCACGAAGGCCAAATTCGGCTATCGCTGAGTGCAGCGCGGCACGGCCTCGACGTCCAAGTGTGTTGAGTGCTCACAGCAGTCGGGCAAATGGAATCTTTAGAGCATTGCGCACAAAAGTGGGTAGCGGTTTTGTGCGTACGCAATGCTCTATCTTATTGTGATCGGTCATCTTTCCGCATTGGGAAGGATTCCATCCCAATGCGGGATGATCTAAAGGCACTGGCAGGCTTGCGTGCAAAGGTTTACCCCTTCTGACGGGGAGCCGATCCGGGAGACAGCACCATGAGCCGCCGTTTTGTCACGCTTGATGTCTTCACACGCGCTGCACTCGCGGGCAATCCGCTCGCGGTGGTGCTGGACTGCGACGGGCTGAACGACCATGCCATGCAGTCGATCGCGCGGGAATTCAACCTGTCCGAAACGGTGTTCGTCTGTCCGCCGGGTGATGTGAAGTCACGCGCCTCCCTCAGGATTTTCACGCCCGGTCGCGAACTGCCGTTTGCCGGTCATCCCACAGTGGGAGCGGCTGTGCTGCTGGCCATCCGCGACCATGGCGGTCAGCATGGGCATGTGGCGTTCGATCTTGAAGAGAAGGTCGGGCTGGTGCCATGTTCTGTCGAGGTCGAGAGCGATGGGATGGGCAAGGCGGTGTTCTCGTTGCCTCGCCTGCCATGGTCTCTTGGCGAGGCGGCGCATGATCTGGCTGTTGCCCAGGCCCTCTCGCTGAAGCCGGGCGATATCGGGTTTGACCGGCATCGGCCATCTGTCTACTCCGCCGGCAACGGTTTCAGCCTGGTGCCTGTCAGCGGGCAGGATGCGCTCGCGCGGGTCAGGCCTGACCTTGGCCACTGGCAGGGCATCCGGCCCGCCGATCACCCGAATGTCTTTGTCTACACCCGCCAGACATCTGATGCCGCGCATCATTACCGTGCCCGCATGTTTGCGCCCGACATGGGTCTTGGCGAAGACCCCGCAACGGGCTCCGCAGTGGCGGCTTTCGCCGGTGCTATCATGGATTTTGACACGCCCGAGGATGGCCAGCACAAGCTCACCATCGAGCAGGGTTACGAGATGGGGCGGCCAAGCCAGATCGATCTGCACCTGACTGTCGAGGATGGCCTTTTGGTCAAGGCCGCAATCGGCGGATCGGCCATCATCGTCAGTGAAGGCAGCCTTAGGCTATGAGCACCGGGCCGTTGTCAATCGCGCCTTTGTCAATCGTGCCGATCAAGCATATCCGCGCCCGGTTGGTCGCATATGACTGGCCCTTCATCACGACGCACAAAACCGAGATCGCCGATTATTGGCAACGCCGGATTTCGGAGAAGCCGGCCATGTTCAACGGGCAGGTCCTGATGCAATGTCAGGGGCATGTCGAGGCTGACAGCTTCATCGCCGACTATTTCCAGCTCGATTTTGCCAGCATGGTTGCATGGCAAGCGCTTGGTGCTCCCGAAACTGAAGGCATGAAGACAAGAAACGGCTTTGCCCTTGCTGCACTGCGCAGCCGGGACGGAGCTTACCTGATGGGTGCCATGGGCCAGCACACGCACAATGCCGGGAAAATCTACTTCCCAGGTGGCACGCCAGACACGGGCGACATCACACCTGACGCGTCCGTTGATCTTTCCGTCTCCGTGAGGCGTGAACTTGAGGAGGAAACAGGCCTGATGCCGCATGACGTCAGCATGAGCGACGAATGGCACGTGGTTTCCGGGCGTGAGCGCGTGGCCTTCCTGCGTGATGTGTTCATCGATCTTGTCGCCGACGAAGCACGCAGCCTGATCCGCGACAGGCTGTCACGCCAGGTCCAGCCGGAACTTTGCGATATTGTGATTGCCCGCTCTGTGGCCGACATTGACGAGGTACGCATGCCGATTTTCATGCAGGTTTTCCTGCGACATGTCTTTTCGCAAAGCTGAAGGCTCCAGATCCATGACCACCTTGCCATCTGACAATCCATTTGCCGCGACCTGGACCACGCCCTTCGGGCTGCCGCCCTTCAGCGCGATCAGGGCCGAGCATATCTCGCCTGCCCTGCATGCAGCACTGGCAAAGCACATGGCCGAGATCGTGGCGATTGCAGCAGACACATCCCCCGTGACGTTTGCCAATGTCATTGATGCGCTGGAACGGGCCGGTGATGATCTGGACCGTGCAGGAGGGGTTTTCTACAACCTTTCCGGTGCAGACACGAACGATGCGCTGCAGGCCATCGAGCGCGAGATGGCGCCGGTGATGAGCCGCCATTGGTCGGCCATCGGCATGAATCCCATGCTCTTTGCCCGCGTCGATGCATTGAACGAAGTGCGCGCGTCGCTGAGCATCACCCCTGAACAGGCGCGTGTACTTGAACTGACCCACAAGGGCTTCGTGCGCTCCGGTGCAAGGCTGGATGATGCCGACAAGACGCGGCTGAAGGCCATCAACGAGCGGCTCTCCACGCTTGGCACGCAATTCTCGCAAAACGTGCTGAAAGACGAGGCCAGCTATGCACTCATCCTCGAGGACGAGGCCGATCTGGCCGGTCTGCCCGATTTCCTGCGCGCTGCCATGGCGAAAGCTGCCGAGGATCGCGGCCATCCGGGCAAACATGCCGTCACGATCAGCCGTTCCATCGTCGAGCCGTTCCTGACATTCTCATCTCGCCGCGACTTGCGGCAGAAGGCCCGCAAGGCCTGGGATGCGCGTGGTGCGAATGGCGGCGAGACCGACAACACGGTTGTGGTGGCCGAGATGGTGCGCCTGCGTGCCGAGAAAGCGAAACTGCTGGGCTACCGGAACTTCGCAGCCTTCAAGCTCGACGGCACGATGGCGAAAGAGCCAGCCGCCGTGCGCGCATTGCTCGAACTGGTGTGGGCACCTGCCAAGCGGCGCGCCGCGAAGGAGGCCGCTGATCTGGCGGCACTTACCCGGTCAGAAGGCCAGAACGACCCGATTGCCGTCTGGGACTGGCATTATTATTCCGAAAAGGTGCGCAACGCCCGCTATGCGCTCGATGAAGGCACGCTGAAGCCCTACCTCCAGCTCGACAAGATCATCGAAGCCTCGTTCGATTGCGCCACCAAGCTGTTTGGCCTCGCTTTCAAGGCACGGACAGACCTTGAAGGATACCATCCGGATGTCCGCATCTGGGAGGTGTCCGAGGCGGGTGGCCGGCACATCGGCCTGTTCATGGGCGACTATTTCGCCCGCGCCTCGAAGCGCTCAGGCGCCTGGATGAGTGCCTATCGCAGGCAGGACAAGCTCGATGGCGAGGTCCGCCCGATCATCGTCAATGTCTGCAATTTCGCCAAACCTGCGGAAGGGCAGCCCGCCTTGCTCTCGCTCGATGATGCACGCACGCTGTTCCACGAGTTTGGCCACGCGCTGCATGGTCTGCTGTCTGATGTGACCTATCCGTCCGTCGCCGGAACCTCGGTCAGCCGGGATTTTGTCGAGTTGCCGTCGCAGCTTTACGAGCATTGGTTCAACACGCCCGAGGTCATGGGCAACTACTGTATCCATGCCACCACCGGCGAGCCGATGCCGCAAGCCCTGATGGACAAGGTGAAAGCCGCGCAAACCTTCAACCAGGGTTTTGCCACCATCGAATACACCTCGTCGGCGCTGGTCGACATGGCCTTCCACGAGATCGAGCATGCCCAAGATACTGAGCACACCCATGAGATTGACCCGCTGGCTTTCCAGAACGCGGAACTGGCGCGCATCGGCATGCCGCCGGAAATCGGCATGCGCCACAAGACCCCGCATTTCACGCATGTGTTCTCGGGGGATGGTTATTCGGCTGGATATTATTCGTATCTGTGGAGCGAGGTGATGGACGCCGACGCCTTTGATGCCTTCCGCGAAACCGGCAATATCTTTGATGCCGCGACCGCCGACAAGCTCAAGCGTTTCATCTATTCGGCGGGAAATTCCAGCGATCCAGCAGAACTTTACACAGCTTTCAGGGGCCGGATGCCGACGCCGGAGGCGCTGCTTGAAAAGCGTGGCCTGGCGGAGGTCTGAGGGCTTAACGCGTCATGGTCGGGCTTGACCCGACCACCCCATCATTGCGCTGGGGTTCTCGGGTCAAGCCCGAGAATGACGCTCCCTTAAAACACCCGGTGCTTCATGTAGGCTTCCTGCGGGTCGATGCCGGCGCGGATGGCGGCCATCATGCCGCCCTCGGCTGCCATCTTCGCTTCGGCGGCGGCGAGCACGGCTTCGATCTCCGCACCCGGTATGAGCACGATGCCGTCACGGTCGGCCAGGACATAGTCCGATGGCCGCACCACGTGCTGTCCGAAGACGATCTCCTCATCGAAGGCATCGGCCCGCCAGTTGCCGACGATGTCGATCGGTGAGAAGAACCGGCAGAACACCGGGAAATCCTGGTTCACCACATCCTGCGCATCGCGGCAGCCGCCATCGACGATGTAGCCGCGTACGCCCTTGATCTTCAGCGCTTCCGCCGACAGCCCGCCCATCAGGGCGCGGACGTCATCCTGCGGCTGGCAGATCAGGACATGGCCTGACTTTGCCCTGGAGAGCACGCCCGCCCACGCATGCAGCGTATCATGCTGGCTCAATGTTGGGTCGGGCCGCCCGCGCACCGTCATCACCGGCCCGGCACATTTCATCAGCGAATCAACGCCGCGCACATGGCGCGGCAGGACGCGCGGGGGTGTGCCGTTGTTGCGCATGACATCATAGATCACACTGGAATGGCAGCGGTGAAGGCGGTCGGCAAAGGATGTCTCAACCAGCGATGTCATGATCTGTCCTCTTGTGGAAATTGATCATCGCCTGAACGGGGCTGCCTAAGCCAGCACTTCCTGCGATCAGGCTTCCCACAGCGCATTCAGGAAGACATCGCCGTAAGCTTTGAGTTTGCGCTCACCCACGCCTTGCACACGGGCCATCTGGTCGAGATCGGAGGGTTTTTCGCGGACCATGTCAATCAGGGTGCGGTCCGGGAACACCATGTAGGCGGCGATGCCCTCCTCGCGCGAAATGGCGGCACGCAAGACGCGCAGCCGCTGGAACACGATGTCATCCACATCATCCAGCGGGTTGCCATAGGGGCCGGACGTGCTCCTGATGCGAGCAAGGCGTTCGGTAGCCGTCTCGGCGCGCAGGCGGATGCTGTCGCGCCCGCGCAGGATACCCTCGCCTTTTTCCGTGACGATCAATCCGCCAAACTCATCCCGGTGCGCAACCGCTCCCGCCGCGAACAGTTGCCTGATGATGCTCATCCAGTTCTTCGCGCCCTTGTCCTTGCCCACGCCGAAGGTTTTGATCTCGTCATGCTTTTGCTTGGCGATGGCATCGGTGCGCTTGCCGATCAGCACATCGGCGATGTGCGAGGCCCCAAAGCGTTGCCCGGTGCGCAGCATGGCCGACAAGGCTTTCTGCGCGTCGATCAGGCCATCATAGAGCGACTTTGCGCCGTTGCCGCACAGGTCGCAGCCCTGGCAGGCCACGGTGCTCTCGCCGAAATAGGACATCAGCGTGCCGCGCCTGCAGCTCGACGCCTCGCACAGGGCCGTCATGGCGTCGAGCTTGCGGTGTTCGATGCGCTTGCGATCCTCTGCCATCTCTTTTTCGTCGATCTGGCGGCGGCGCAGCGCCATGTCATCCATGCCATACAGCGTGAGCGTGGCCGCAGGCAGCCCGTCGCGGCCAGCACGGCCGATTTCCTGATAGTAGCTCTCGATGGAGCCAGGCATGTCGGCATGGATCACGAAACGCACATCGGGCTTGTTGACCCCCATGCCGAAGGCAATGGTGGCACAGACGATGACACCGTCTTCCTGCTGGAAGATGTCCTGGTTGCGGTTCCGGCTCTCCTGTTCCATCCCGGCATGGTAGGAGACGGCGCGCCAGCCTTTTTCGCTGAGCCATTCCGCCAGCGCCTCGGTGCGCTTGCGTGACGAGCAGTAGATGATGCCGGACTGGCCCTTGCGGCCAGCGATGAAGGCTTCGATCTGCCGTCTCGGCTGCTCCTTTGGCTCGAACCTGAGTGAGATGTTGGGCCGGTCAAAGCCATGCACGAAAACGACCGGATCAGCATCGAACAATTGTGCGGCAATGTCGGCGCGCGTGGCCTGATCGGCCGTGGCGGTCAACGCTAGCACAGGCGGCATGCCAAGCATTTTCCTCAGGCGGCGCAACTCGCGGTATTCGGGGCGAAAGTCATGGCCCCATTGCGAGACGCAATGCGCCTCGTCAATCGCCAGTCGTGCCACGCCCAGTTCAGACAGCTTTGCGCCCATGCCCTCCATGGCGAGGCGCTCCGGCGAGACATAGACCAGATGCGTGTCGCCATGCCTAAGGGAACGCCATGCCGCAGCCGTCTCGTCGTCGCTGTTGAGTGAGTTCAGCGTGACGGCTCCAACCCCGACAGCTGCCATCTGCTTCACCTGATCGCGCATGAGTGCAATCAGCGGCGACACCACAACGGTCAGCCCGCCTTCGACAAGTGCGGGGAGCTGGTAGCACATGGATTTGCCGGAGCCGGTGGGCATCACCGCCAGCACGTCTTGCCCTGTCAGCACAGCCTCGATGACCTCGCGCTGTCCGGAGCGGAAGTCGTCATAGCCGAACGTGGATTTCAGCGTGCTGCGGGCGGCGGACAGCGAATCAGACATGGTTCTGGTTTAGGCAGGCCGGAACCTGATGCAAGCACCGTCGCGTTGCCATGAGGTCCTGGCCTTACCGATGCATGCCTATCTTGATGCCGACACACAAGATTACATCATCGCATGCACGCGGGCAGCGCTGACCTGACAGATCATGATGAGTGGAAATCTGATCTTCACGCAACCCGCCGGAACTGACCGGTCTTCAAGGTTGAGTGGTGCTGCGAGAGAGGATTGAACTCTCGACCTCACCATTACCAATGGTGTGCTCTACCACTGAGCTACCGCAGCGCCGGGTATGTGTTTCGTGTGCAAGAGCACGAACAATGACCAACCGCCGCTGGATAGACGAAGGGTGCGATCAAATCAACCCGTCACATCATATCCAGTGAAAGCACTGCTCCTGCGCAAAACCGGTGTCCGCTTTTGCGCGCAGTATTCTATGTCCAGCTTGTGCCGGCTGGCAATGCTTCCAGCCCCAGATGGCTTGCAACACTTTGGCCAATATCGGCAAAGCTGGCACGGTTGCCGATGGCGCGGCTCTTGATGCCGGGTCCGAAGCCGAGGACAGGGATATGCTCGCGTGTGTGGTCGGTGCCTGGCCAGGTGGGGTCGTTGCCATGGTCCGCGGTGATGATGACCAGATCGCCCGGTCTCAGCATCGCCTGAAGTTCCGGAAGGCGACGGTCGAAGGCCTCCAGTTCTGCCGCATAGCCGGGCACATCGCGGCGATGACCGAACTCGGTGTCGAAATCAACCAGATTGACGAAAGCGAAGCCGCCATCCGGCAAATCCCGCAGCGTCTCGATGGCCATCGTGACGTGCGTGTCATTGTTGATGCCCTTCAACTCCGTGCCGGTGTTGCGGTGGGCAAAGATGTCACCGATCTTGCCGATCGTGACGATGGCGCGGCCAGCCTCTTGCGCCCGGTCGAGGATTGTCGTGTTCGGAGGGCTGATCGCAAAATCCTTGCGGTTCGGCGTGCGGCTGAAGCCTGCCGAGGGCGTCCCGACAAACGGACGGGCGATGACGCGGCCAATGTTGAGGGGATCGACCAGCCTGCGGACGATTTTGCAGAGGTCATAGAGCCGCTGAAGGCCAAAGACCTCCTCGTGTGCGGCGATCTGAAGGACGCTGTCGACGGAGGTGTAGCAGATCGGCTTGCCGAAGCGCATGTGCTCGGGGCCGAAATCATCGATGACAGAGGTGCCCGCGGCATGGCAATTGCCGAGAATGCCGGGAATGTTGCCGTGATGGATGATGGCTGCCACCAGATCCGGCGGAAAGGCGTTTTCCTTGTCAAGGAAGTAGCCCCATTTGAACGGCACGGGGCAACCTGCCATCTCCCAGTGACCGGACGGCGTGTCCTTGCCCTGGCTGATTTCGGTCGCGCAGCCGTACCGGCCACCCGGTTGCGCTGGCATCGGCACGCCTGCCAGCAGTGCTCCTGTCGAGACCTGGTGCGCGCCGCTCAGGCCAAGCGCTGCCATGTGCGGCACAACAAGGGGCCCTGAGCGTAATCCTGTCTGGTCAGCCCGGCCCGTGGCGCAATGTTCGGCAATGTGGCCTAGCGTGTTCGCGCCTGCATCACCATAATCGGCGGCATCGGCTGCTGCTCCGCAGCCGACGGAATCAAGCACGATGATCATGGCACGCGGCATGGCTTAGTCCCGCACTGCAAGGGCAGCAGGATGCGCATCGAGATTGAAGGCGGCAGCGAACAACGCCTTCGTGTAGTCGGTCTGCGGAGCTGAGAAGATGGCCTCGCCCTCGCCCTCTTCGACCACCTTGCCGTTCTGCATCACCAGCACGCGGTGCGAGAGGGCGCGCACCACCTTCAGATCATGGCTGATGAACATGTAGGCGAGGCCGCGCTTGTCCTGCAGGTCACGCAAGAGATCGACGATCTGGGCCTGAACGGACATGTCGAGCGCAGAGGTTGGCTCGTCCAGCACAACGAAGGACGGGTTGAGCACCATGGCACGAGCGATGGCGATGCGCTGGCGCTGCCCGCCGGAAAACTCGTGCGGGTAGCGGTCCATGGCGTCTGGATCGAGCCCCACATCTGTCAGCGCCTGTGCAACGATGGCGCGGCGCTCATCGTAGGACAGGCCTTTGTCCTGGACCAAAAGGCCCTCCTCGACAATGCCGGCGACTGACATGCGCGGGCTGAGCGAGCCGTAAGGATCCTGAAACACGACCTGCATGGCGCGGCGCTTCGGGCGCATCGCTGTCGATTTCAGCCCGTTGATGTTTTGTCCAAGAAAGACGATTGGCCCTTCCGATGAGATCAGGCGAAGGATCGCAAGCCCCAGAGTGGTCTTGCCGGAGCCGGATTCGCCGACGACACCGACGGTTTCACCTTCGCGGATGGTGACCGAAACGCCATCGACCGCCTTCACATGGCCAACGGTGGAGCGCAGGAAACCGCGTTTGATCGGGAACCAGATCTTGAGTGGCCCGGCTTCCAGGATGGTCTTTGCGCCGGGCGGGATGGGCCTTGGCTTGCCCTTGGGCTCGGCGCTGAGCAGACGCCGGGTATAGGCGTGCTCAGGCGCGCCGAACACGTCGGCCACCTTGCCTTCCTCCACGATCTTGCCTTTCAGCATCACGCAGACCCGGTCCGAGATGCGGCGCACGATGCCAAGATCATGGGTGATGAACAGCATGGCCATGCCGAGGCGCTGCTGAAGCTCCTTGAGCAATTTCAGGATTTGCGCCTGCACGGTGACATCGAGCGCGGTGGTGGGCTCATCGGCGATCAGCAGCTTGGGCTCGTTGGCCAGCGCCATGGCGATCATCACGCGCTGGCGCTGCCCGCCTGACAGCTGGTGTGGGTAGGCATCGAGCCGTTCGGCGGCGTTGCGGATACCGACGAGATCGAGCAGTTCCAGCGTGCGGCTGCGCGCGGCTTCGCCACTCAGACCCTTGTGCAAGCCAAGGATTTCGCCGATCTGCTTTTCGATGGTGTGCAGCGGATTCAGCGAGGTCATCGGCTCCTGAAACACCATGGTGATGTCATTGCCGCGCACCTGCCTGAGTTCATCCTCGGAGGCGGCGAGCAAATCCTTGCCCATGAACATCACGCGGCCTTGCGGATGCGAGGCCGGCGGATATTGCAGGAGCTTGAGGATTGACAGCGCCGTGACGGATTTGCCCGAGCCTGACTCGCCCACAAGTGCCAGTGTCTCTCCGGGATGAAGCGAAAACGAGACATCGTCGACAGCAAGCGTCTGCTGACCGCCCTGTGAGAAGGCGACGGAGAGGTTTTCGACGGAGAGGAGGGGGGGAGTCATGAACGTGCGCGTAGTAGGCTTTCAATGCCCACCAATGATGGTTCGACGATCTGGATTTGATCCCAAAGTTTCATTCCGTTATCTCTCGTCATGAAGTGTGAGCAGCCAGACAAATATGCGGTCGCCGCGTGGATACAGTCTGGCAGTTTAGGGTTGCGCTTCAGTAAGCTAATTTGCCGACCACGAAATCCTGCCGCATGTGCAAGAACTTCGGTCGAAACGGGGACAACCGTGATGAAGCCGTTACCCTCAATGCGGAAGAGCTTTTTGTAGCGCTCAATCAAATCATGATTGTCAGCGGCGTAGGGCTGCACCAACATCTCCGCGAGAGATAACTCGCTGGTGAAGACTTCATAGGTGTTCAACTTCTCAAACAACAAACGAAAACAATTCCGAAGCTGCTGGTCATCGCCTTCGAGCGCATAGATGAGTGGGTTTGTATCAAGATACAAGCGAAAGACAGTCAAGTTTTTGGCCTCAATCCTCACGAAGTTCGCGGATATGAGCGTCGATCTCTTGCAGGCTTCGGCGTGGTCTGCCCGGTGCGTCCATCGCTTCCAGCAACGCAAACAGCGGTTGCCGCGTGGGACCGCTTTCCTCCACCACGGTTACTGTCACGCGAGAATCGCGACTTAACCCAGCTCGCAAGTCCTCTGGCAGCCTCTCCACCGGGTAATGCTCTTTGACGATCCTGTTCATGGCCATTCCTAGCACAGCCTCACGCAAACGTCTTGCGCGGATCAAACGCGTCCCTGACCGCCTCGCCGATAAAAACCAGCAGGGACAGCATCAGTGAGATCACCAGAAAGCCGGAAAGGCCGAGCCAGGGGGCCTGCAGGTTGTTCTTGCCTTGCGCCAGCAATTCGCCGAGCGAGGGCGAGCCGGGGGGCAGGCCGAAGCCCAGGAAATCGAGCGAGGTCAGTGTCGTGATCGAGCCGTTGAGCACGAAGGGCATGAAGGTCAGCGTCGCCACCATGGCGTTTGGCAGGAGGTGCTTGACCATGATCTTGCTGTTTGAGAGGCCGAGCGCACGGGCGGCGCGCACATATTCAAAATTGCGGGCACGCAGGAATTCGGCGCGGACGACCCCCACCAGTGACACCCAGGAGAACAGCAGCAGGATGCCGAGCAGCACCCAGAAACTCGGTGTGATCACGGACGAGATGATGATGAGCAGATAGAGCGAGGGGATCGACGTCCAGATTTCGATGAAACGCTGAAAAATGAGGTCCGTCCAGCCACCAAAATAGCCCTGCACGGCACCGGCGGCAATGCCGATGACGGACGAGATGATGGC
>JANMIB010000140.1:0-8928 GCA_031375605.1 Allobosea sp.
AGCAGCTGGACAAGCCGGCCGACCGGCACCACAACACGCGCACGCTGGACCACCCGCGCTCTGACAAGCGCCTGCGCATCGCCGAAGAGACCAACGAGATCTACGCACCGCTCGCTGGCCGCATGGGCATGCAGGAAATCCGCGAAGAGCTTGAGGAGCTGGCCTTCCGCCACATCAAGCCCGATGCCCACAAGCTGATCACCGAAAAACTGGCCGCGTTTGTCGAACGCAGCAATGCGCTGATTGCTGAAATCGAGAACGAGCTTGGCCAGCGATTTGCCGACAGGGGCATTGCCGCCCAGGTCAAGGGACGCGCAAAGCGGCCCTATTCCGTGTGGCGCAAGATGGAACGCAAGTCGATTTCCTTCGAGCAGCTTTCCGACATCTTCGGCTTTCGCGTCATCGTGCCCAGTGTCGAGGATTGCTACCGGGTGCTTGGCGTGATCCATACCAAGTGGGCCATGGTGCCGGGGCGCTACAAGGATTACATCTCGACGCCCAAGCAGAATGACTACCGCTCGCTGCACACCACCGTGGTCGGCCCAGGCCACCAGCGGGTCGAATTGCAGATCCGCACCGAAACCATGGACAGGCTGGCCGAATTCGGCGTCGCAGCGCACGCCGTCTACAAAGACGGGCGCACCGTCGCCACCAAGGACATGGCCGATTCCAGCGCCTACCAGTGGCTGAGGCGCACGGTGGACAATCTGGCAGAGGCTGCCAGCCCGGAAGAGTTTCTGGAACACACCAAGCTGGAGCTGTTCCATGACCAGGTGTTCTGCTTCTCTCCCAAAGGCCTGCTGATCGCCCTGCCGCGCGGCGCCACGCCCATTGATTTTGCCTATGCCGTCCATACGGACGTGGGAAATTCCGCCGTTGGCAGCAAGATCAATGGGCGCAACGCGCCGCTGCTCACGGAGCTGCAGAACGGTGATGAGGTCGAGATCACACGCTCCAACGGGCAGGTGCCCCCTGCCGCATGGGAATCGCTCGTGGTCACGGGCAAGGCCCGCGCCGCTATCCGGCGAGCCACGCGGGCCGCTGTGCGCCGGCAATATGCCGGGCTGGGCCGGCAGATCCTTGAGCGTGCCTTCGAGCGCGTCGGCCGCCCTTTCAGCGACGACAAGGTAAAGGCCGCACTTCGCAGGCTGGCGCGCGCCAGCGTCGAGGATGTGCTGGCCTCGGTGGGGCGCGGCGAGATGTTTTCGGGCGATGTGGTGCGCGCGGTCTATCCTGACCTTGAAATCGACAAGCGCCCCGCACCGGAAGGGGCCAAGGGGCCAGGCTGGTTCGACCTGAAGCAGGGCGAGAACCTCAAGTTCAAGCTGCCCAATGCCGAAGACAGCACGGCCATTCCCATCAGCGGGCTAGGCAGCGACATGGTCGTGCGCTTTGCGCCAGCAGGCGGTGCTGTGCCGGGCGACCGCATCGTCGGCATCATGAGCGCGGGCGAAGGCGTCACCATCTACCCCATCCAGTCACCCGCACTGGCCGCCTTCGACAACGAGCCGGAGCGCTGGCTGGATGTGCGCTGGGATTTCGAGGAAAAGCGCAAGCGGCGCTTTCCGGCGCGAATTATGCTCCAGTCAATCAACGAACCCGGCACTCTGGCGCAGATCACCACCGTCATCGCCGAACATGACGGCAATATCGACGCTGTGAAGATGGACCGGCCCAACCAGGACTTCACCGATATGATCGTCGATCTCACCGTGTGGGATCTGAAGCACCTCAACGCGATTATCAGTGAACTCAGGCAAAAGCCGGTTGTCAGCATGGTCGAGCGCATCGTGGCGTGAAAAACCAGACGTGCGTGAAAAACCAGACGTGCGTGAAAAACCAGACGTGCGTGAAAAACTGGACTTGCGCGAAAAACTGGACGGGGCGGTCTGAATGCGGCTATCCAGCAGGCACATGCAAGGACAACGCGATGACGCCCGATGCCGTACTGAATGAGTTCCGCGAAGCTGGCGCGCTGCTGGAGGGCCACTTCATCCTGTCATCAGGCCTGCGCAGCCCTGTGTTCCTGCAAAAGATGTTCGTATTCATGGACCCTGCCCGCACCGAAAGGCTTTGCCGGGCGCTGGCGCGGAAGATCGAGGCCCGTTTCGGCAAGATCGACATGGTTGTCTCCCCTGCCGTTGGCGGCATCGTGCCAGGTTACGAGACCGCGCGGCAGCTTGGTGCCAAGGCCGTGTTTGTCGAGCGTGAAAATGGCACGTTCCAGCTCAGGCGCGGTTTTTCCGTTCCCCAAGGTGCCCGCGTGCTGCTGGTCGAGGACATCGTGACCACGGGCTTGTCCTTGCGTGAGTGCCTGGCGGCCATTGCCGATCAGCCCGGCGAGATTGTCGGCGCGGCGTGCCTGGTTGATCGCTCATCCGGGCAAGCCACGCTGGGGGTGCCGCTGCTGTCACTTGTTGAACTGAACATTCCTGCTTACAGAATTGAGGAGTTGCCACCTGAACAGGCGGCATTGCCAGCAGTCAAGCCGGGAAGCCGTCATCTTTTGAAATGAAGCACAACATTCTGTTGTATGTCCGGACATATACTGCACTGCACAAGTCATACGGGTTTATTATCGACGATATTCGCCATATTGATGACAAATAAATGAGACTTGTTTCACAGGTTGGAGCGTTGTATCCAATCCATAATTGAATGCTGTTTATGTTCTTTTGAGCAAACGCATGATTTTAAAGGAAGACTGATGGAAAACGGCAGCATGCAACCTAAGATTGCACTTTTTATAGATGGCGCAAATCTTTACGCGACAGCGAAAGCTTTGGGCTTTGATATTGATTATCGCCGCCTGTTGAAAGAATTTCAGGCCCGCGGCTATCTGATCCGCGCATTCTATTACACAACACTGGTCGAGAATGACGAGTATTCGTCGATCAGACCTCTGGTCGATTGGCTGGATTACAATGGATACACAGTCGTCACCAAGGCGGCGCGCGAATTCACCGACGCGATGGGCCGCCGCCGGATCAAGGGCAACATGGACATCGAGCTGACAATCGATGCGCTCGATCTGGCTGACAAGGTCGACCAGGTCTTCATCATGTCGGGCGACGGTGATTTCCGGCCTTTGGTGGAGGCTTTGCAGCGTCGCGGTGTTCGGGTTGCTGTGGTCTCGACCGTTGCGTCACAACCGCCAATGGTCTCCGATGACCTTCGCCGCCAGTGCGACGAGTTCATCGACATTGCATCCCTGAAAGTCCGGCGTGACCAGGCCGACAGGCCAGTGCGTGACAACGGGCTTGAACGGACGCTGCGTGCGCCGGTTCCTGCGCCGGGGCTGGAGCGCCGATACGGCATCAAGAACGATGCCGATGAGGACAGCACCAACGCCTGACGGACACAGCAAGACGTGACGCTGTTCTGCTGACTCTTGGCTGATTTCTTGCGCACAGGGCTTTTTTGTGCGTGAACTTCTTGCGCTGTGCGCATTTTTATCGATTGCTGCATGTCAAATCATGCAATGACATAACTTGAATGGAGGAATGCCATGTTCCGTCGTGATTTTCTGATGGGTGCCGGTGCCGCAGTGGGCACGGCCTTGACCACCCGCCCGGCTCTTGCACAAGCACCAGCTGTGCCACCCGCCGCCCCGCCGCCGCCACCCGCCTTCACCTTGCCGCAGATGGGCTATGCCTACGAGGCGCTGGAACCTTTCATCGACACGGCAACCATGCGTGTGCATCATTCGGCGCATCATCAGGCCTTTATCACCAACCTGAACGCGATTGTCGGCCAGTGGGAGGCGCTGCGCTCCACCCCTGTCGAGCAGATACTGGGCAGCCTTGCCGATGTCCCAGATGCCGTTCGCACCGGCATCCGCAACAATCTCGGCGGGCACTGGAACCATGATTTCTTCTGGAAGATGATGAAGCCGGGCGGGGCCAACGCGCCATCAGGTGATCTTGCAGCGGCCATCAACGGAGCGTTCGGCTCATCCGCCAACATGGTCACGGCCTTCAATGCGCAGGGCATGGGCCGTTTCGGCTCGGGCTGGGCGTGGCTTGTCGTCGACAAGGACAAGAAGGTCACGGTGATGAACACGCCATACCAGGACACTCCGCTCGAGACCGGCGCGCGCGCCATCATCGGCTGTGATGTCTGGGAGCACGCCTACTACCTCAAGCACCAGAACCGCCGCGCCAATTACATGCGCGACTGGTGGAGCACGGTGAACTGGGATGTGGCGATGGAGAACTTCAGGAAGGCGGCGGGTTGAGTTCAGCGCCTATCCCTTGGCCAATTCAAAAAAACCTGTCGCCGTCACAGGTGAAATGCGCTTCAATACAGCTCTTGGACTTGTGCTCTCGGGCAAGAAACCCAAATTTCCCCTGAGATAAGAAAAAAAGGGCCTGCAAGCAGGCCCTTTCATTGATCCGGCAACCTCTTGATTATCTCGCCTTGCGCGTGGACCCTTGCGGGTGGGGGGAGCTATCGCAGCCGGTCTGTCTACCCGAGATCATTTATGCAGCGAATATCGCTGCATAAATCAAGAGAAACCACTCTTGGCAGCTGATACCGCACAGCCGCTGAATGCACATCTTCGACAATTCGCGCTACACGCTCGCCGCCGACGGCGGCCCCGGCCCTTCGCTCGGGCTCAGGGCGTTCGGCCCCTTTGAAAGGTCCACTGCACCTTTCAATTCACTGCGTGAGCCGGGGCCTCACCCCTTATCTCGCAATATCCTGCCTTTTTCGCGGTCCCAGTCGCGTTTCTTGTCGGCTTCGCGCTTGTCGTGGAGTTTCTTGCCTTTGCCGAGACCCAGTTCGACCTTGGCGCGGCCCTTGTCATTGAAATAGACCTTCAGCGGGATCAGCGTCATGCCGTCACGCTGGATTGCGCCCATCAGCTTGTTGACCTGCTTCTTGTGCAGCAAGAGCTTGCGGTCGCGCTTGGGCAGATGGTTGAAGCGGTTGGCTTCGAGATACTCGGGGATATAGGCGTTGAACAGGAATAACTCTTCGCCCTTCGGTCCGGCAAAGCTCTCGCCGATCGTGGCCTTGCCACCGCGCAACGACTTGATCTCGGTGCCTGACAGCACCAGACCAGCCTCGACCGTATCGATGATCTCGTAATTGTAGCGGGCCTTGCGGTTGTCCGCAGCGATCCTGTAGCGCTCCGTTGGTGCGTTCACTTACGATCTCCAGCCAGCTTGCGCACCATATGGGCCATCTCCGCGGCTGCCGCCACACCATCACGCAACAGGCCTTCCGCCACGCCGTCACGATCTGCTTCAGGCCGGTTCTGCGACATCTTGAACTTGCCGCTGATCTCGCTGATGGCGATTTCGATGCCCACAATGCCCCGCGCCAGCGCCGTGATGAACGCATCAGGTGCATCGCTGACGGCCCAGGGCGTCTCGCGCGGCGCCTCGTGCCGGTCGCTCAACTGGCTGACATGCTCCACCAGCCATTTGCCATCGTGGATTGTCCTGGCCGCACCGCGTGCCTGCACAACGACATAGTTCCATGTCGGCACAACCTTGCCATGCTCGCGCTTGGACGCATACCAGGAGGGCGTGACATAGCCTTCCCGGCCGTGGAAGATCACCAGCACATCAGCGCCTGCCTCGATCTCGCGCCATTGCGGGTTTGGCCGTGCCAGATGGGCGTGCAGAACGCCATGCTCACCGATGTCCGCATGCAGGATGAAGGGCACCGGATTTGCCATCAGGCCGCCGGGACCGGACGTCACGAGCTGCGCCAGGGGATGCGCGCAGATGACCTCATGCAGCGGGGCCCTGTCTTCCAGCTTGAAGTGTTCCGGCTGATACATCGTGCCCTGCCATCAACCGTTGATCAGACCGGCATGGACCATTGCGGCCTTGACCGCCGCGCGATTCGCCGCGTTCTGGAACGGCATGAGGGGCAATCGGACATCTTCATTGCCGCGACCAAGCAGCGACACGCCGAGCTTCGCACCTGCCAGGCCAGGCTCCCTGAACACCGCGTCATGCAGAGGGATCAGCCGATCCTGGATGGTGAGCGCGGCGGCATAGTCCCCAGCCAGCGTCGCATTCTGCATGTCGGCACACAGGCGCGGCGCGACGTTCGAGACCACAGAAATGCAGCCCACGCCGCCGGCGGCATTGAAGGCAACCGCCGTCATGTCCTCACCTGAAAGCTGGATGAACTCCGGCCCCATGGCGTGCCGCTGCTGCGAAACCCGCGCGATGTTGCCGGTGGCGTCCTTGACGCCTGCGATGTTCTTCAGCTCGAATAGGCGCGCCATGGTCTCGACCGACATGTCGACCACCGAGCGCGGCGGGATGTTGTAGATGATGATCGGGATACCGATGGCGTCGTTCACGGCCTTAAAGTGCTGATAAAGCCCTTCCTGCGTCGGCCTGTTGTAGTAGGGCGTGACCACAAGCACCGCATCGGCCCCGGCCTTCTCCGCGTGGACAGCCAGCTCGATGGCCTCAAGCGTGTTGTTGGACCCGGCACCCGCAATCACCGGCACACGGCCCCTCGCTTCGGCAAGGCAGGCCTCGACAACATGCTTGTGCTCTGCGTGTGAAAGGGTCGGGCTCTCACCGGTGGTGCCCACCGGCACAAGTGCCGTCGTGCCGTTGTCGATCTGCCAGGACACATGCGCGCGAAAGGCCGCCTCATCGACCTTGCCATTGGCAAACGGCGTGATCAGCGCGGTCATGGAGCCGCGGAGCGGGCGATGCTGGGCCATGGAATGAGTTCCTTCAAGAATTTCACAAGAATTTCGCAAGAATTTTGGTTGCAGGCGGCAAATGGGGACTCTGTGCTGCGATGCAAGGCCGCTGTCATAGACCGTAATCGGCAAAGCGAAAAGCCGCGTCTCCGCTGGAGTTAGGAATTCGTCAACCTGAATGAATCACAAATGAGGAATGCGTAACAGTGTCCCGATTGAAGATCGCCAGGTCGTTTCACCTGTTTGCCGCAAGAACCGGCGTTTCATGGCCGTGCTTGCCGCATGCTGCATCAGCGTGCTGCCTGCCAGCGCCACCGATGATGTTTCGTGGTTTGCCTCGTCACCCGGTCAGATCGCTGTCGCGGAGGTCCCTGGTCCACACCTTGTTCCGTCCTATCCTGCTCATGTCGATCTTGCCCTTGTCGATCTTGATGTGCCGGATCTGCGTTCCACCGGCACCATCGCAGCCACACGTCTGAGCCGCTTCACGGCGCGTGCGATCCAGCCGGAAGACATCGAACGGCTGAAAACCGCGTCAGGCCACTATCAACGCGGCAAAATTACCGATGGCGATGCAGCGCTGGCCGGCATCAATGATCCGGTTGCCCGGCTCGGTGCCGAATGGATGGCGGTCCGCAGCGGGCATGCGGGGGTCAGCTTTGGCCGCATCGAGCGCTTTCTTGACGAGAACCCTGACTGGGCTGCATTTTCAACCCTGGCAAAGCGGGCCGAGGAGGCCATGCTGTCCCAGCGCGTGAGCGCTCCGCGTGTGCTGACATTCTTCGACAGGCGCGCACCGGTCAGTGCCGCCGGGCGGGCTGCACGCATTCTTGCATTGCATCAGACAGGGCAGACGACAGCTGCCATCCCGTTGCTGCGCGCCCTCTGGCGAGACGAGCACATGGGACGGGAGCTGGAAGGCCTGCTTCAGGCTGCGCTTCCCGATGCCCTGACAGCGCGTGACCACCGCAACCGCATGGAAATGTACCTTTTCAAGGACAATGCAGAAGCTGCGCTGCGCAACGCATCACGGGCCGGGCCGGACCATGTGAAACTGGCGCAGGCGCGCATCGCCGTCTCCCGCAAATCGTCCGGGGCCGCTGCAGCGCTTGAAGCCGTGCCGCCATCGGTCCGGGGTGACACGTCGTTCCTGTTCGCGCAGGCGCAGCACCATCGTCGCAGGGATGATGCCGAAACCGCGGCAAAGCTGATCGCAGCCGTGACGCGCGACAGTGCCGTGCTGGTCGATGGCGACGAGTGGTGGGTGGAGCGCCGCCTGATCGCACGGCAGTTGCTCGACAGGGACATGGCGGGCCAAGCCTACACCGTCGTGGCCAACCACGGGGCTGGCAAAGCCCAATCCATCATCGAGGCAGAATGGCATGCGGGCTGGATCGCCCTGCGCTTCCTTGGCCAGCCAGAGATCGCAGCCCGGCATTTCGAGGCTGCGGCCCGCCATGCGGAAACCCCGATCTCGCTGGCCCGCACCGCCTACTGGCGCGGACGCGCAGCTGAGGCCATGGCCGACAACGCTGCGGCACAGGTGCACTATGAAGCCGCAGCAGGGCAGCCGATCGCCTATTATGGCCAGATGGCCCGTGCCCGGCTGGGTTACCCGGACACACCGCTTCGTCTTGAGCACCTTGCCGCCGGCATCCCCTTACGACAGGATTCTCATCCAGCCGTCAGCGTGCTGGAGGCACTGGAAGCGGCGGGCCTTGCGGAACTGGCGCGGCCGCTGGTCCTTGAAATGGCCCGCACACTGAATGACAAGGCCGCCCTTCGGCATGTGGCCCGGATCGCGCACCGCATCGGTGATCCGCGCCTGCTTGTCAGCTTCGGCAAATCCGCCATCCAGCGCGGCATGCCACTGGATGAAGCCGCTTTTCCGCTGCATGGCATGCCCGCCTTCGAGGCCATCGGCTATCGCACTGAACAGGCCATGGTTTTGGCCATCGCGCGACAGGAAAGCGCGTTCGATCCCAAGGCCGTCTCCCATGCCGGTGCGCGCGGGCTGATGCAGATGATGCTGCCCACTGCGCGCGAGACGGCGCGGCGCGTTGGCCTTGGCTTCGAGGCAGGCCGCCTCACCTCGGACCCGGCCTATAACGCGCGGCTGGGCGCCGCCCATCTGGGTGATCTGCTCAAGGACTGGCGCGGCTCGTATGTGCTGACCTTTGCCGCCTACAATGCCGGTTCTGGCAATGTGCGTGACTGGATCGAGGCTTACGGCGACCCGCGCC
>JANMIB010000147.1:0-3474 GCA_031375605.1 Allobosea sp.
CAATAGCCGCGCAACCAGGTGGCATCAGCGCGGTCGAAGGCCGCCTGCCAGCCCTGTCCGGGAGGCGGGGGCGGCATGGCACGCGGCCCGCCACCAAGACGCGCCATGATGCCGAGCAGGCTTTCATCATCGCCTGAGCGACCGTCACCGTTGAAGTCGAAACGGACCTTGAACAGGTCAACCGGCAGCTTCACATCGCCCGCAGGCATGGCGGCCAGTGTCGCCTCTGCCTTGCCGAGGTCAGCGAGGAATGTGATGTAGACCGCACGCAACTTGTCGTAGTCGAGCTTCTCGGGCTGCGGATTTTCTGGCACGGGCAGCCGCAGGATCGGGATGAAGGACTGGCGCGGCGGGACAAGCCCATAGCGATAAAGCCCTTGCCCGAGCTTCTCGATGGCGCGGGCGAACTGGATCATGCCCAAACCCATCCGCGCGCCAGCATCCTGCGGATTTCGCGCCGTCAGCGCCGTGAATTCGCGCTCACCTTCGGCATAAGTCCCGGCCTCCATGTGGCGCGCGAACTGGGATGCCGCACTTTGGGCAGATACGGGCGCGGCGCTTGCGAGCGCCACGAAAACCGCCAACCATCCGAACATTATCCGCCGCATTGCCGCACCTCGCCATTGAAGAGCCATCAGGCAGCGCATGATCACGCCGCGACCGGTCGCCCTGATCTTGCCTGCACGGCCACCATCACCAACGCCAACGCGACCGCCGGAAACACCACCCAGTTGACCACATCCCAGCCGCCAACGTGCAGCAGCTTGCCGGATGACAGAGAGGCAATGGCGACCGAGCCGAACACCAGAAAGTCATTTGCGGCCTGCACCTTGTTGCGTTCTTCGGGCCGGTAGCAGTCTGTGACCATGGCAGTGGCACCGACAAATCCAAAGTTCCAGCCAACGCCGAGCAGGACCAGTGCGATCCAGAAATGCGCCAGCGTGATGCCGGACAGCCCGATGATGGCGGCGGCTGCGATCATGACGAGGCCGAGCGCCGTGATCTTGTCCTTGCCATAACGGCTGATCAGGTTGCCGGTGAAGAAGCTGGGGCCGAACATCGCCAGCACATGCCACTGGATGCCAAGGGCAGCCTCGCCGATCGTGTGCCCGCACGCCACCATCGCCATCGGTGCTGCCGTCATCAGAAAGGCCATCAGCCCGTAGCTGACGAGGCCCGCGATCACGGCGGTGATGAAGCGCGGCTGGCGCATGATCTCGCCAAGCGGCCTGCCGCCATGCGCCTGCCTGGCAGGGGCGGGCGCGTTGAGCAGCGACACGACCAGCATCGCCATCAACGCCAGTGCGGACAGCGCGAAAAAAGTTGCGGCGAACGGATATTGAGGGCCGATGTCACGTGTCCAGATCACCGTTTGTGGCCCGATGACAGCCGCAAACAGGCCACCCACCATGACCATGGAGATGGCCTTGGCCTTGTTGCCATCCGATGCGCTGTCTGCGGCGGCAAAGCGGTAGCTCTGCACGAAGGCGATGTAGAAACCCGACAGGAAGGTGCCGAGGCAGAACAGCCAGAAGGCTTGGCTCACAGAGCCGGCGGCTGCAACAATGCCGGAGATCACCCCAGCCAGGCAGCCGATGATGTAGCCCACGCGGCGTCCATACGTGCGCATCAGCCAAGCGGCGGGAATCACGGCCAGCGCAACGCCGATATTGAGCAGGCTGATTGGCAAGGTCGCCAGCGCCTTGTTCTCGGCAAGTTGCAGCCCGATGACCCCGCCCAGCGAGATGATGATCGGAGGTGTCGCGCCGCCAAGAGCCTGCGCCACGGTGAGGATGCTGACGTTGCGTTTGGCAACGGCATCTGTCGCGGCATGGGCCGTTTGCGTGGCTTGAATCGTCATGCCATCGCAAATAGCCGAAAATTGCAGGCTGCGCACCACCACAAAGCGCAAGGCCTCATGTGTTGATGCTCAGGCCCTCCAGTCATGCTCGAATTTGAGGGTGTCGAAAGTCATGGATGCGCCGTCGATGCCCGTGAAATCAGGGGCTGTTCCGTTGATCAGGCTGCCAATCCGCGCTGCGGGGCACCCGAGGCGTTCGCACGCATCAGCAAGCGCCATGACCGAGCGATCGTCGACCGCCATCAGCACTTCGTAGTCATCACCGCCTGTCGCAATCGTGGTGATCAGCGAGCCATCCAGATCAAGCGCCTCGCGGGCAGCAGGCGACAAGGGAATCTGGCCCAGATCGATACGCGCCGCACAGCGAACGCCATGTGCCGAGGCGGAGGAAGCCAGCTTCACGGCATCACCCAGAAGCCCGTCCGAGACATCCATCGCAGCGCCCGCATGCGCACGGATCGCCTCTGTCAGCGCCGTGCGCGGCCGGGGATGAAGGTAGCGATCGCTGAGAAAATCCAGCGAACGCGTTGATAGTCCGCGCACCCAGCCGGCATCCGGATTGAGGCGAATCTGAAGCCCGAGTGCTGCGTCTCCGATCGTCCCAGTGACCATCAGTGTCTGGCCAGGCTTGCCGGTGGTCCTCTGCACCATGCTGCCCGCCGGGCAATATCCCAGAGCGGTGATCGACAAGGTCAATCCGCCCGAGGCCTTGACCGTGTCGCCGCCCAGAAGCGGGCAGGCATAAGCCTTCGCATCCTCGCCAAGCCCCGCTGCAAAGGCCGCAATCCAGCTTTCATCAAGGCCACGCGGCAAGGCAAGCGCCAACAGGAACCCGGCCGGAACTGCGCCTTTGGCGGCCAGATCTGACAGGTTCACCCGCAGCGCCTTGCGCGCAATCGAACCTGGCGGATCGCCAGCAAAAAAATGAACGCCTGCCACTAGCGCATCCTTGGTCAGCACAAGATCATGCCCAGGAGGAGGGGACAGCAGGGCCGCATCATCAAGCAACGTGAGAGCGCCGCTTCCCGCGATGGGGGCAAGATAACGCGCGATAATGGTGTCTTCGGAGATCATTAAGTTGAGGGCCGGTCGACGAAAAGGAGATGTTCACCGCTAGCGATGCTGGCTTGAAGTCTTGGCCAGGCGCTGCTCCAGCAAAACAGCAACTCTGAGGTCGAGCAGTTGCCTATACGAAGTAGAACCACCACCGGAGTACGCGAGCGCAAGACTGATTTACGACGCAAGAAATCCGAGTCCTTCGTGATGACGATGGCCTTTGACCGCATCGCCTCGTCCCAGATGGCGCGATCGGAGGCAGATCGCATCCCGATTTCGCGAACATGGACTGCTTCGCAACCATGCGACCGCAGCCACTCCGTCAAAGCAGGTGAAAGGTGGGCATCCAGCAAAAAGCGCACAATTCACGCGGCTTTCGTGGCTGACTGCTTCAAGAACTCAACCGCATACATGATGGCGGCATCAAAATCATCCACTTCAAGATCGGGATGATCCAGCAGTATCTCGTCGCGCGTCATGCCACTGGCCAGTATCTCGAGCACGTCAACGACGCGGATGCGCATGCCGCGGATGGTCGGGCGGCCTCCGCAAACCTC
>JANMIB010000150.1:0-9039 GCA_031375605.1 Allobosea sp.
CAACCCACGTCAACATCACGCCCGCATCCGACGCGCTTGCCAGCATGAAAGAGCCGCAAGGCAGTTCCCAGGCGTGTTCCGTGTCGCGCGTGCGCTCAGCCTCGAAGCAGACAATCAGATCCTCGGCAGCATCTGCGACCAGTGTGGCAGGATCAGGCTCCTCTGCATGCCGCGTGAAGGCCTCATGCGTGCGCTGCGCGAGCCACGCGGCATCGCTGCCAGCACCCATGAAAGGATCGCCAAGGCCTGTTGCGCCGTCAATGACCCATACATGGCTGCCAGAAAGCCCGACACGGTCTTCGTTGGCCCTGTCGCGAAACCCGCCGATGCTGATCAGGTCGATGACCTCGATATGCGCCATGCCTCACTCCGCCGCACGGCGGGTCTTGACCGGGCGGCGGGCCAGCACCTCCTTCAGAAAATGCCCCGTGTAGCTTGCAGCAACCTTGCAGATGTCCTCTGGCGTGCCTTGCGCCACCACCATGCCGCCGCCATCGCCGCCTTCGGGGCCCATGTCGATGACCCAGTCTGCCGTCTTGATCACCTCGAGATTGTGTTCGATGACGATCACGCTGTTGCCCTGTTCGACCAGCTCATGAAGCACCTCCATGAGCTTGGCGACATCGTGGAAATGCAGGCCCGTGGTCGGCTCATCCAGGATGTAGAGCGTGCGGCCCGTGGCGCGCTTGGACAACTCCTTGGAGAGCTTCACGCGCTGTGCCTCGCCGCCCGAGAGGGTTGTCGCCTGCTGGCCGACCTTGACATAGTCGAGACCGACACGCTTGAGCGTTTCCATCTTATCACGGATAATCGGCACGGCCTTGAACAGGTCGGCAGCCTCCTCGACCGTCATGTCGAGCACATCAGCGATGGAATGGTCGCGGAATTTCACTTCCAGTGTCTCGCGGTCGTAGCGCTTGCCCTTGCAGACATCGCAGGTGACATAGACATCCGGCAAAAAGTGCATCTCGATCTTGATGACCCCGTCACCCTGGCAGGCCTCGCAGCGCCCGCCCTTGACGTTGAACGAGAAGCGGCCAGGCTGGTAGCCGCGCGCCTTGGCCTCCGGAAGTGCCGAGAACCACTCGCGGATCGGCGTGAACGCGCCGGTGTAGGTGGCCGGATTGGAGCGCGGTGTGCGCCCGATGGGCGACTGGTCGATGTCGATGACCTTGTCGAGATGCTCCAGCCCCTCCAGCCGGTCAAACGGCGCTGGATGCTCGATCGAGCCGTTCAGCTTGCGTGCCACGGCCTTGTAAAGCGTGTCGATCACAAGGGTCGACTTGCCGCCGCCGGAGACACCGGTGATGCAGGTGAAGGTGCCGAGCGGCAACTCGACCGTGACATCCTTGAGGTTGTTGCCGCGCGCGCCGATGAGCTTCAGCAGCCTTCCCTTCTGCGGCTTGCGGCGCTTGGCGGGGACGGGCACTGACATTTCGCCAGTCAGGTACTTGCCGGTGAGCGAAGCCGGGTTGGCCATGACCTCCGCCGGCGTACCCTTTGCGACAATCTCACCGCCATGGATGCCGGCACCGGGGCCGACATCGACCACATAATCGGCCTGCATCACCGCATCCTCATCGTGCTCGACCACGATAACTGTGTTGCCGAGATCACGCAGGCGGCGCAGCGTCCCGAGCAAGCGCTCATTGTCGCGCTGGTGAAGGCCGATGGATGGCTCATCGAGCACATAGAGCACGCCGGTCAGGCCGGATCCGATCTGGGATGCGAGGCGGATGCGCTGGCTTTCGCCGCCTGACAGGGTGCCCGATGATCGTGACAACGTGAGATATTCAAGCCCCACATCCAGCAGGAAGGTCAGCCGGTCGCGGATTTCCTTCAGGATGCGCGTGGCGATCTCGGTCTGCTTGGGGTTGAGGTGGCGCGGAAGGTCGGTAAACCAATCGAGCGCATCACGCACCGAAAGCTTGGTGATTTCGCCGGCATGCTTCATCGCGATCTTCACCGCGAGCGCTTCGGGCTTGAGCCGGAAGCCGTTGCAGGCCTTGCACGGCGTCTCGCTCATGTACCGGCCGATTTCGTCGCGCGACCAGTCAGATTCGGTTTCGCGATAGCGCCGCTCCAGATTGGTGATGACCCCCTCGAACGGCTTGTTGACCTCGTAGGATCTGAGGCCGTCGTCATAGCCGAACCGAACGGCTTCCTCGCCTGTGCCAAACAGGATCGCGGCGCGAACCTTGTCGGGCAACTCGCGCCACGGCTTTGTCATGGAGAAGCCGAAATGCCGCGAAAGGGCCTGCAGGGTCTGCACATAATATGGCGATGTCGATTTGGCCCAGGGCGCTATGGCACCGGCCTTGAGGGTCGCGCTGTGGTCAGGCACGACCATGTCCGCATCAATGCGCATCTCGTGGCCAAGCCCGTCGCAGGTCGGGCAGGCCCCGAACGGATTGTTGAACGAGAACAGCCGCGGTTCGATTTCGGCAATCGTGAACCCGGACACCGGACAGGCAAACTTGGACGAGAAGATCGTGAATTTGGCTTCGCCCTTCTCGTCCTTCTCGTCTGCATATTCGATCGTAGCCAGCCCGTCGGCCAATTCCAGCGCAGTCTCGAAACTCTCGGCCAGCCGTGATGCGATGTCGGCGCGCACGACAATGCGGTCCACCACCACATCGATGTCGTGTTTCAATTTCTTGTCGAGCACGGGCGCATCCGAAATCTCGTAAAACTGACCGTCGATCTTGACGCGCTGGAAGCCACGCTTCTGGTAATCCGCCAGTTCCTTGCGGTATTCACCCTTGCGGCCCCTCACCACGGGAGCCAGCAGGAACAGCCTGGTTTTCTCGGGCAGGGCCAGCACCCTGTCGACCATCTGGCTGATCGTCTGGCTCTCGATGGGCAACCCGGTAGCGGGCGAATAGGGGATGCCGACACGCGCCCAGAGCAGGCGCATGTAATCGTAGATCTCGGTGACGGTGGCGACGGTCGAACGCGGGTTTTTCGAGGTTGTCTTCTGCTCGATGGAGATGGCGGGCGACAATCCGTCGATCTGGTCGACATCAGGCTTCTGCATCATTTCCAGAAACTGGCGCGCATAGGCCGACAGCGACTCGACATAGCGGCGCTGACCCTCGGCATAGATCGTGTCGAACGCGAGCGAAGACTTGCCTGAGCCGGACAGTCCGGTGAACACCACCAGCTTGTCGCGCGGAATGGCCAGATCGACATTCTTGAGGTTGTGCTCGCGCGCGCCGCGCACCGTGATCATGCGTGTGTTCGGGTCCGCCAGCCTGTTCTTGTCGAACATGTCTTCAAGCGAGCCGGCTTTCAGCTTGTCGGTCTGGAGCGGGTCGGTTTTGCGGGCCATGGGTCACTCAGGTGAAGAAATGGGATTTCACATGTAGATAGGGTGCAATTCAGCGCAGACCAAACCCGCAGCCATGCCGTGATGACGCAGGTGACGCGTGTGACGAAGGTGACGCCCGTGTCTGCCAGACCTTGCGATCATCGACAACTGTCATTCGGCTAGTGCCGGCACCCGTGACTGCTGCTGCGACGCCAGGATCCTGCGCTCCTCATCACTGGCGAAACGCTGGTCCCAGTCAGCCACGCGCGGCTCGACCACCCGTTTCCAAAGCGGCGGCACCAGCGACATCACGATCATGGTCTTGTAACCATATGGCAGAAGCGGCGCGTCCGTGTCCGCCTCTAGCGACCAGAACGGTTTGGAGGCAAACATGTGATGGTTGGAATGACGCGGCAGATTATACAGCACGGCATTCGAGATCACGTTGTAGCAATTCCAGGCATGCCGGGGCTCCACGCGAGAGCCTGGCGCGCGGACAAGGCCGTAATGTTCGACATAGTTGACCAGTTCCAGATACGTCTTGCCTTGCAGCGCCAGGACCACGAAGACCGCGACACCCGCCCAGCCAGCCAGAGCAAACGCCGTGGCCGCAATCGCCAGCGACATGAACTGGCCGCGCAGTGCCAGATTGTGAACCGACCAGATGGCCAGCCCCTTGCGCTGAAGCCTTGCCTGCTCGATGGCAAAGGCATTGACGAACTGGCCGAATGTCGAGCGCAGGACAAATGCCAGCACATATTCCCCGCGCCGCGCCGTCGCGGGATCACGCTCTGTGCAGACATGGCGGTGATGACCATGGATGTGTTCGATGGCAAAGGTGGTGTCGAGGCTGAACGCCAGGAGCCAGCGGCTGTGCAGCCACGCCATGCGATTGCCGGTGCGGTGCATCAGCTCATGCGAAACATTGATGCCGGCACCACCAAAGAACAGACCGCCCGCAACCAGCATACCCGCTAATGACCATGGCCCTGTGGCGGCCCGCGCTGCCGCATGGTCGAGGCCAAAAAGCCCCCAGATTGCCGCGTAGTCGATGATGCCCGAGTCCATGATGCCCGGCACCGGCTGACCGACATGACCGAGCGTGACAAACAGGCCGAGCGCGATCAGCGGCAAGGTCGCATAGAGGTTGGCATTGTAGAAAACCTGCCCGCCCGGCCCGAGCACGTCCAGGTCTTCGCCGGAGTGCTCGTCTCCGATCGTCGTCAGCAAAGCCGTGCCAACATAGACGGCCCATGACCACAGGCCGCCTGCCAGAACCGAAGCGATCCAGAGCAGCATCAGCAGATTCATGGTTCCGTATCGCGCGGTCTTGAGCATGTCTCGATCCCTCACAGGAAACCATGTAACCGGTTCTCCCCAGCAGAGTGAAGCGAACATAGCAGGAACATCTTGATTTCCGCAAGCATTGTCTTCTATGTGGTGCAAGCTGGGTGTGAGCAGGGTTCTAGAAGGAGCGTTCGAGATGTCGGGCAGCGTCAACAAAGTCATTCTGGTGGGCAATCTGGGCAAGGATCCGGAGGTCCGGCGCACCCAGAATGGTGATCCCATCGTGAGCTTCAGCATCGCGACCACGGAAAGCTGGCGCGACAAGGCGACCGGCGAACGCAAGGACAAGACCGAATGGCATGATGTGGTGATCTTCAACGAAAACCTTGCCAAGGTTGCCGAGAGCTATCTCAAGAAAGGCTCGAAGGTCTATATCGAGGGTCAACTCCAGACCCGAGAGTGGGATGACCAGCAATCCGGCCAGAAGCGCAAACGCACGGAGGTCGTGCTGCAGCGCTTTCGTGGCGAACTCACCCTGCTTGACAGCAGGGGACGCGGCGAAGGCGGCGAGATGGGTTCGTCCGGCGGCGGCATGGTGGAGGACAGGTCCGGGGGCGGCAATTTTGGCCGTTCAAGCCCGATGGAGCGCCGCCCCGCAGCTGCGCCAGCGGGCCGCGCCTCGACACTCGACGATGACATTCCGTTCTGATCACCGCAATTTTGATGTCGCCAGGAAACAACCAGCATGTCACATCACGAGGGCCTGAACCTCCATCCGCTGCTCGACTGGGTTGCGCTTGAAAGTCCCACAAGGCACGTGAGCGGCGTCAATGCCATGATGGATCTTGTGGCCGCGGAAGTTGCAGGCTCCCCGATCGGAGTCGAGCGCATTGCAGGGCGAGATGGTCTTGGCGATGCCATCATCCTCAGTGCAGGGCCTGACACGGCGGCAAAACGCCTTCTCGTGATGTCGCATCTCGATACCGTGCACCCTGTCGGCACAGCTGCAAAGGACCTCAAGGTTCGGATCGACGGTAACAGGCTCTATGGGCCGGGCATCTATGATATGAAGGGTGGAGCCTGGCTGGCGCTGCAGGCCTTCAAGGATGTGGCGCGTTCAGGTGAAGCCAAGCGCCCGCTCCGGTTTCTGTTCACCCCGGACGAGGAAATCGGCAGCCCGACCACGCGTGATCTGATCGAGCGGAAATCGAAGCTGGCCAGCCATGTTCTTGTCACCGAACCGGCGCGCGAGGGCGGCAAGATTGTCACGGCACGCAAGGGCGTCGGGCGCTTCGAGGTCACGGTCGAAGGCAGGCCAGCTCATTCGGGCTCTCGGCATCAGGATGGCCGCAGCGCCATCAAAGAGGCTGCCCGGCAAATTCTCGCCATCGAGGCACTCACCGACTATGCGCGCGGTGTCACGGTCACGGTGGCGCTGATCAATGGCGGAACAGCTCCCAATGTCATCCCGCATCATGCCTGGTTCACGGTCGACCTTAGAGTCAGGACCGTCGCTGACGGGCAGGATTTCGCGGCACGGCTGCTGTCATTGAAAGCCCATGACCCCGACGTCAAGGTCAAGGTGTTCGGCGGTATGAACCGGCCGCCTTACGAGAAGTCGGCAGATGTGGCGGCGCTGTTTGAGCAAGCGCGCACGATTGCGGCTGAAATCGGCTTTGATCTGCAGGATTGCCCGATGACAGGTGGCGGTTCTGACGGCAACTTTTCTGCCGCGCTCGGTATTCCGACACTTGACGGGCTCGGCATTGATGGCGACGGCGCTCACACGCTGGATGAATACGGCCTGATCTCGTCCATTGCGCCACGGCGCGAGTTGATGAGACGCTTGCTGATGCTGTGAGCGGAGATTTGCAAGCCTGATTTTCCTCTCGACCATCAACACCGGGTCTGCTCAACTCTCCGAAGAATTGCAGCGCTCAATGACTGCCAGACCGGGAGAGACAAGATGACATTCGGCAAACTGCTGATGACGGCCTTGATGACAGCCAGTGCAGGGCTCGGAATGATGTCTGCGCCTGCCATGGCTCAGCAACCGCTGATCGTCGAGAAAAAAATCTTTGAGATGCCGAGCTACACCACACTTGGCGGGCAGGCCATCAAGCAGGTGCGCGTCGGATGGCAATCTGCCGGAACGCTGAACACAGACCGCTCGAATGTGATCCTGATCACGCATTTCTTCTCCGGCAACAGCCATGCCTTCGGCAAATACAAGGCCGAGGATCAGGCGGCGGGCTATTGGGACTCGCTGATCGGGCCTGGCAAGGCCATCGATACCAACCGGTTTTTCGTGATCTCGTCCGATACGCTGGTCAACCTCAATACCGGCATGGCAAGCGTGACCACCACGGGTCCCGCATCCATCAATCCCGATACCGGCAAGCCGTGGGGGATGTCTTTTCCGGTTGTCGGCATCGGTGATTTCGTCAATGTCCAGAAGGCACTGATGGAAAGCCTCGGGGTCCGCCGCATCCACACCGTGATGGGTGCATCCATGGGTGCGCTGCAGGCCTATGACTGGGCCGCGCGCTATCCGGAGATGGTGGAGCGGATCATTCCGGTCATCGGTTCCGCTGAGGCACAGCCCTGGCTGATCGCCTGGCTCGATGTCTGGGCCGCGCCCATCAGGCTGGATCCGAAATGGAATGGCGGCGATTACTACGGCAAGGAGCTGCCGCTTGCCGGCCTTTCGGATGCGCTGAAAATCGTGTCGCTGCATGCCAATCATTGGGAATGGGCTGGCCGCAGCTTTGGCAGGGCTTTTGCGGAGGGCGGGAAAGACCCTGCAACAGCACATGAAAACCGCTACCGAATCGAGACTTTCCTGTCGAATGGTAGCGTGGCCCGCGCCAAGATCTCCGACGCCAACCATTTCCTGTATCTGGTGAAAGCCAACCAGACCTTCGCACCGGGCGGCGCGCAGAGCCTTGAAGATGCGGCCAAGAAGATCAAGGCACCTGCCCTTCTGCTGTATGCGCCTGGCGACCAGGTGTTCCCTGCTGATTGGGTCAAGGCCACCGAAGCCGCACTCAAGGCAAACGGCGTGAGGGTCGAGAGCGCCGAGATCAATGGCCCGAACGGTCACCTGAATGGTGTGATCGCGTTGACGCCAATGGGGCCAAAGATTGCGGAGTTCCTGGCAAGATAAGTTCCGGGGTTACAGCGTCCGCGCTGCAGCCTTGATGCCGTCCACCACGAACTGCACGGCCATGGCCGCAAGGATCACGCCCAGCAGGCGTGTCAGGACAACGTTGCCTGTCACGCCAAGCATCCGCGAAATCGGCGTGGCGAGGACGAACGTCACCGTGCACGAGGCCACGACCAATGCTGCGATCCCCACCAGCATGCACAGCATGACGGGATCGCCATTGGCGCGGCCTGCCAGCAGCATCATGGCCGTCAACGCACCGGGGCCGGCCATGAGCGGGATCGCCAACGGAAAGGCAGCGACATTCTGGATGTGGTCCTGTGTGATCGCCACGTCGGCGGTGTTCTGCTTGCGCTCGTTGCGGCGCTCGAACACCATCTCGAATGCGATCCAGAACAGCAGCAGACCGCCTGCGATGCGGAAAGCAGGCAGCGAAACGCCGAGCGCTTTCAGCAGCACATCCCCGACAAGGGCAAAGAAGGCGAGCAGGCCAAACGCGATGATCGAGGCGCGGACCGCGACAGTCTTGCGCTGCTCGGCAGACATGCCACGCGTGACAGACAGGAAAATAGGCGCAAGACCCGGCGGATCGAGCGTGACCAGCAAGGTGACAAGGGCTGCGGCGGCAAAATCATAGACCATGCCCCACACATAACCAGCCAGACCCGGCATGACCATGGTTTTCAGTTGCAGGTCCGCCTTGCCACTGGCCTTTTGATGTCATCTCCGCCAAAAGCGGCGCATGCTTCATCTCAACGACCTGACATACCGCCTCGGCCCGCGCCTTCTGATCGACAAGGGCAACGTCGCGCTTCCGCCAAATGCCAAAGTCGGGCTGGTGGGCCGCAACGGCACTGGCAAGACCACGCTGTTCCGCATCATCCTCGGTGAGCTGTCCACCGAGAGCGGCGGGGTTGGCATGCCGAAGAACGTGCGGATCGGGGCCGTTGCGCAAGAAGCACCAGGTGGGCCTGAAAGCCTGATCGAGGTCGTGCTGGCCGCAGACCTCGAGCGCAACGCGTTGCTCGCTGAGGCACAGACCACCCCAGATCCGATGCGGCGCGCCGACATCGAGATGCGGCTGGTGGACATCGGGGCCTATTCGGCGGAAGCCCGCGCTGCCTCGATCCTGCCCGGGCGCGGCTTTGATGCCACCACGCAGAAACGGCCGTGTTCTTCGTTCTCTGGCGGATGGCGCATGCGGGTGGCGCTGGCGGCGGTGCTGTTCACAGAACCTGACCTGTTGCTGCTGGACGAGCCGACCAACTATCTCGAC
>JANMIB010000165.1:0-3251 GCA_031375605.1 Allobosea sp.
TCCGGGTCGCTCCCCCCCCCGCCACGCGGGGAGGGCAGGGTGGGGCTCTTCCTGCTTCTTCAATCTTCCAGATGACAGGCCGCCAGCCGTCCGTCCTTGAGGGTTTTCAAGGCTGGGCTTTCGCTCCTGCAGCGGGCCACCACAAACGGGCAGCGGGTGTGGAAATGGCAGCCGGACGGCGGGTTCTGCGGTGAGGGCACATCGCCTTCGATGATCAGCTTGTCGCGTCGGGCGCGTGGGTCAGGCATGGGTGCTGCCGAAATCAGGGCGCGGGTGTATGGATGCCTTGGATTGGCGAACAGCGCGTCCTTGCTCGCCACCTCGACAATGCGGCCCAGATACATCACCGCGATGCGGTGGCCGATATGTTCGACCACGCCAAGGTCGTGGCTGACGAACAGATAGGCGAGGCCGAACTCCTCCTGCAGGTCCATCATCAGGTTGAGCACCTGCGCCTGCACCGAGACATCGAGCGCGGAAACCGGCTCGTCCGCCACGATCACGCTGGGATTGAGCGCCAGCGCGCGGGCAATGCCGAGGCGCTGCTTTTGCCCGCCCGAGAACTCGAACGGGTATTTGCGCATCGCGTCCGCACTCAGGCCGACCTTTTTCAGCAAGGCAACGGTCCTGTCATGCCGTTCGGACGCCGGAATATCACCGAAGTTTTCCAGCGGTTCCGACACCACGGCGCCTGCGGTGAGCCTTGGATTGAGCGAGGCGGAAGGATCCTGAAACACCATCTGGATGCGTTTGCGGTAGGGCTGCATCTGCGTGCGCGAGAGGCCTGTGATGTCCTCTCCGTGCAGCCGGACGGAGCCAGCGGTGGCCGGAATCAGGCCCAGCGCGAGCTTGCCGACCGTGGATTTCCCGCAACCAGACTCGCCCACCAGGCAGAGTGTTTCGCCGGGCTGGATCGCGAAAGAGACGCCATCGACGGCCTTCACATGGGCAACAACGCGGCGCAGCAGCCCTTTCTCGACCGGGAAATGCTTCTTGAGATCGGTGACTTCGAGGACCGGCGCATTCATGCGGCACTCGCTTTCCCGGCGATCACCGCTTCTGCGTGGTGGCAGGCAACAATGTGGCCTTTGCTGACCGGCCTCAGATCAGGTGCTTCGGCCTGGCAGAGGTCGGTGGCAAAACCACAGCGCGGGGCAAATGCACAGCCGCTGATGGGTGCACGGAGGGAGGGCACCATGCCGGGAATTTCGGACAGTCGCCGTTTGGCACCCGCCAGCTTGTTGAGGCGCGGAATGGAGGCCATCAGACCCCGCGTGTAGGGGTGTGCAGGCGCGTCGAACAGGCTTGTGACGGAGGCCTCCTCGATCTTCCGGCCGGCATACATCACCATCACACGCTGGCAGGTTTCAGCGACCACGCCAAGGTCATGGGTGATCAGAACGACGGCTGCGCCAGTGCTTTCCTTCAGTTCCAGCATCAGCTTGAGAATTTGTGCCTGGATGGTGACATCAAGGGCGGTGGTCGGCTCGTCCGCGATCAGCAGGCGTGGGTTGCAGGCCAGCGCCATGGCGATCATCACGCGCTGGCGCATGCCGCCGGAGAACTGGTGCGGGTAGTCTCCGAGCCGTTTCAACGCATCGGGGATGCGCACGAACTCTAGCATCTCGCCAGCCCGTGCCCACGCTTCATTCTTGCTTTTGCCCTGATGGATGCGGACGGACTCGGCAATCTGATGGCCGACAGTCAGCACCGGATTGAGGCTGGTCATCGGCTCCTGAAAGATCATCGCGACGCTGTTGCCACGAATGGCGCGCATCTGGTCTTCATCAAGGCTCAGAAGGTCCGTGCCGTCAAATTTGATCGAGCCTTCGATGGTGCGGCCCAACCGTGCCGGCAGCAGCCGGAGAATGGAGAGCGCCGTGACGCTCTTGCCGCAACCGGACTCGCCCACGATGCCGAGTGTCTCGCCCTGCATCACGTCGAACGAGACGCCGTCCACGGCACGGGTCACGCCGTCCTCGTTGAAAAAATGGGTCTTGATGTTCCGGACGGACAGAAGTGGCTTTGCGGCTTGCTGGTCGATCACCTGACAATCCATCACATGCGTCTCGCAAGGCGCGGGTCGAGCCTGTCGCGCAGGCCGTCGCCCACCAGGTTGACCGCCAGCACCACCAGCGCGAGCGCCAGGCCGGGGGCGAAAATCGTCCATGGCGCGCGGCTGAGGAACAGGCGCGAGGACGCCACCATGTTGCCCCATGTCGGAATTTCGGGCGGCGTGCCAGCGCCGAGGAACGACAGCGATGCCTCGATCAGGATGGCGGACGCGCAGATATAGGTTGCCTGCACGATCAGCGGCGGGAAGGTCGAGGGCATGATGTGGCGCAGCAGGATTTTCCATGTCGGCGCGCCGCCCGAGACGGCCGCCTCCACATAAGGCGCTTCACGCACGCTGAGCACGACCGAGCGCACCAGCCGCACCACGCGCGGAATTTCAGGGATCGTGATGGCGACGATGACGATGAACACGCTGGCGCGGGTGAGGGAAACCAGCGCAATCGCCAGCAGGATGGCGGGAATGGCCATCAGCCCATCCATGAAGCGCATGACAATCGTGTCGGCGGTGCGGAAAAATCCGGCCAGCAGGCCAATGGTCAAACCCGTCAGGACCGACACCGTGGCGACGCTGAGGCCCACCAGCAGCGACACCCGTGCGCCATAGACCGTGCGCGCAAAGACATCCCGGCCCAGGGCGTCGGTGCCCAGCCAGAATTCGGGCGATGGCGGGCGCAGGCGTTTTGCGGGCTGCATCAGCAGCGGATCGCCGGCCAGCAGCGGTGCGAAGACCGCCACCAGCCCCATGAAGGCAAGGATGATCGCACCCGCGGTCAGCGTCGGGTTGCGCCGCACGAACCGCCATGGCCGGAAGCGCGGCGCGGATGCGGGCAAGGGTTCGGGCAAGGGTTCGGGCACGGATGTGATGATGCTGCTCATCAATACCGGATCCTTGGATCAATCAGCGTGTATGTCAGGTCGACAGCGAGGTTCACCAGCACATAAACGCCGGAAAAGATCAGGATGACACCCTGGATGATCGGATAGTCGCGCTTGGCGATGGCATCGACCACCAGCCGCCCGATGCCGGGAATGTTGAACACGGTTTCGGTGATGACGACGCCGCTGATCAGCAGCGCGACCCCGATGCCGATGACGGTGACAATAGGCACGCCCGCGTTCTTGAGCGCGTGCTTGAGCAGCATGGAATTGTTGGCGACGCCCTTGGCCTTGGCGGT
>JANMIB010000186.1:0-3427 GCA_031375605.1 Allobosea sp.
GCATGGGCATACTGGACATAGAACACCGGGTTGTCCTTGGATTGCTCCAGCACCTTTGCCAGGTCGAACTCCAGCGGCGCATCGTTCTTGCGGAACAGCATCATGAACCGGACAGCGTCGCGCCCGACCTCGTCGATCACCTCGCGCAACGTGACAAAATCGCCCGAGCGCTTGGACATCTTCACCGGCTCGCCGTTGCGCATCAGCTTGACGAGCTGCACGAGCTTGATGTCGAGCGTGCCCTCCCCGCCGGTGATCGCCTTCACCGCCGCCTGCATGCGCTTGACATAGCCGCCATGGTCCGCGCCCCAGACGTCGATCATCTCGGCAAAGCCACGGTCGAACTTGGACTTGTGATAGGCGATGTCGGAGGCGAAATACGTGTAGCCGCCATCTGATTTCAGCAACGGACGGTCCACATCGTCGCCAAACGCGGTCGAGCGGAATAGGGTCTGCACCCGGTCCTCCCAATCAGGATCAGGCTGGCCCTTGGGCGGCGGCAGGCTGCCTTCGTAGATGAGGTTGCGGGACTTGAGGGTCTCGATGGCAGCGCCAACGTCCCCACCATTTCCGCCGCCTTGCAACGAGCGCTCGGAAAAGAAGATCTTGTGTTCGACTCCAAGCGTGGCCAGATCTTCGCGGATCATGCCCATCATCGCATCGATGGCCGCACCACACACGGGAGCCAGCCACTTGGCCTCATCCTGCACCAACAAAGCCTTGCCATGAACCTTCGCCAGTGCCTGCCCGACGCCGACCAGATAATCCCCCGGATACAGCCCTTCCGGGATCGGCCCGATGTCCTCGCCCAGTGCCTCGCGATAACGCAGGAAGGCTGAGCGGGCGAGAACTTCGACCTGCGCCCCGGCATCGTTGATGTAATATTCGCGCGTCACGTCGCGGCCAGCGAAGGCCAGCAGGTTCGCCAGTGCATCGCCGAACACCGCGCCGCGCCCGTGGCCGACGTGCATCGGGCCTGTGGGATTGGCCGAAACGTATTCGACATTGACCTTTGGCAGCGGCCTGGATGCCCCTTTGCCGAACGCCTCGCCGTCCGCCAGCGCTGCGTGCAACACGCCGTGGAACACCTCTGCCTTGAGGCTGAGATTGATAAAGCCCGGCCCGGCCACGGACACGGCGGCGATATCGCCGTCCTTGCCAAGCTCTGCGGCGATCAGGTCCGCAAGCTGGCGCGGGTTCATCTTCGCGTCGCGTGCCAGCGCCATGGCGGCGTTGGTGGCGAGGTCACCATGGCTGGCATCACGCGGTGGCTCCACCACGACGCGCGCCAGATCGAGGCCGGCTGGCAGTTGCCCCGCTGCGGCAAGCCGGTCAAGCGTTGCGGCAATCCGTGCCGTGAAAATCTCAAAAATGTTCATGTGCTGCAACGCCTTGGCGGCATCTTCCGCCAGATTGAATCATATGGTGCGCCGCAAATACGGCTTCTCAAAGCCGCGCCTATCGCAACAGCGGGGTGGCGTCAAACAACCTGGCGTGTTCATCAAGCGCATAGCGGTCCGTCATGCCGGCAATATAGTCGCAGACCCGGCGGGCCGCGCGGCCCTCGTCCAGCGCGCCAAAACCCTGTGACCACTCGGGCGGCATGGCCTTTGGTGTGGCGATAAAGCGCTCGAACAGATCGGTCACCACCTCGGCGGCCTCATGCCGGATGCGCATCACAGTGGCGTGGCGATACATGCGCGGAAACAGGAAGCCCTTGATCGCGCGGTCAGCCTCTGTGATGGCGGGCGAGAACCCCACAAGCGTCCGCCCCGCATGGCGCACCTCGTCGGCGGACGTGACCCCAGCACCCGCCAGTTGGTCACGGCTTTGGACAATCACATCCTCGACAAAACGGGTGATGACGCGGCGCACCAGTTCGCTGATCAGCCGCGTGCGCTCGATAGCCGGATAGGCCGACCTGATATCGGCGAGAATGGCAGCCAGGAACGGCACATCGGCCAGATCGTCCACATCGAACAGCCCGGCGCGCAGGCCGTCATCGATGTCATGTGCGTCATAGGCGATGTCATCGGCCACGGCGGCGACCTGCGCCTCGGCGCTGGCATGGCTCGACAGCCACAGGTCATGTCGGGCGTTGTAGTCCAGCACCGCCACGGGCACGCCGTCCTTGGCATAGCGCGCAGTGGGCTGACCGTTGGCATCCAGCAGCGGGCCGTTGTGCTTGACGAGGCCCTCAAGCGTTTCCCATGTCAGGTTCAGGCCATCGAAAGCCGGATAGCGCCGCTCCAGCCGCGTGACGATGCGCAGGGCCTGTGCATTGTGATCGAACCCGCCATGGGCCGCCATGCAGGCCTGCAGCGCATCTTCGCCGGTGTGGCCGAAGGGCGTGTGGCCGAGATCATGGGCCAGCGCCAGCGCCTCGGCCAGATCCTCATCAAGCCCGAGCGCGCGGGCGATCGAGCGCGTGATCTGAGCCACCTCGATCGTGTGGGTCAGCCGCGTGCGGAAATGGTCGCCCTCATGGAACACGAACACCTGTGTCTTGTGCTTGAGGCGGCGGAACGCGGTCGAATGGATGATGCGGTCGCGGTCACGCTGGAAATCGCTGCGGGTCGGGGATGACGGCTCATCAACCAGCCGCCCCCTTGTCAGGGAGGGCCTTGCGGCAAAGGACGACCTGAAGCGCTCACCAGGTTCTGGCATATCCCTCATCCGGGTTCTGGCCCAACAGTGTGGTCTCGGCTGAACGAAGTGGTCTTGCTTGCACGAAGCGGTCTTGCTTGAACGAAGCGGTCTTGCTTGAACTCATGTGCCAAGGTCCTTACCTTGTGTGGCAACACACAGACAAGCCGAACCTCTCAGGGGCATCCGACATGACCGAAACCATGATTGCGCCTGTCAACGTCACCGACCGTGCCTTCAGGCAGATCGCCACCGTGCTGGCCACCGAGCCTTCCGGCACCATGCTGCGTGTGGCGGTCAATGGCGGTGGGTGTTCGGGCTTTCAGTACGTGTTCGAAATGGACCGGGCGCAGAACAGCGATGACACGGTGCTGGCCAGTGACGTCTCCGGCCAAAAGGCCACGGTGCTGATCGACGAGGCATCGCTGCAGTTTCTCGGCGGCTCGACCATCGATTTCGTCGATGACCTGATCGGCCAGTCCTTCAAGATCACCAACCCGAATGCCACCTCCTCCTGCGGCTGCGGCACCTCCTTCGCCCTGTGACGTTGCCTGTAGCCATGCCATCTGTGACCATCGGTGTTCCGGTCTACAATGGCGAAAGCCTGATCGGACAGTGCCTCGACTGCCTGACGCGCCAGACCTGCGCGGACATCGAGATCATCGTGTCGGACAATGCCTCCACCGACCGCACGGCGGCCATTGTCAGGGATCACGCCAGCCGTGATTCGCGCATCAAACTGATCTGCCAGCCTGAAAATATCGGGTTGATGGGCAATTTC
>JANMIB010000237.1:0-2155 GCA_031375605.1 Allobosea sp.
ATTGCCGCTCGACCGTGTCGGACAGCGCTCCGTCGAACGCAATACGCGGCTCCAGCGCGTGCATGGAGGCCACAGCGGAAACGCCGGTGTCTGCCAGCGGGTTGCCGAGCCGGGCAGCCTTCTGTCGTCCGTTTTTCATACGCATTGCCCGCCACCCACGTCTCGCTTGGAAACAAGGCGTAAATCATGTTCGTTAGTGGACGATTAAACCGGCAGTTCGCAGCACTTGACGCAAACGCAGTTGACGCCAGGAATCCTGCTGAAGCGTCGGCGGCAGGTGTCAAGAAACGGAGGGCGGACAGCAGGACCAGCATGAGGTGGTCAACGTTCTGGTCTGGCCCCGATGCGATGGCCTCCACTCACGCCTGCAACGCGCGTTCTTGACCGGATCTGAAACCATCATTCCCACAGTCTTCATCAGGTTCAGCCGCTCCGGCCATCCCTGTCCGCCCCGGATGTTGATGTCATCCTCGCGGCTATGATCCACCAGACATCATCCCGTCGTGAAGTCCCCGGATTTGCTGTGGATCCTTACGGGGAACACAACGGAACGTTTCAGGCGTGAAGGCGTTGTCTTTGTTCAAGGTTGGAGAACAAAGACATGAACATCAAAGCCATGACCGTTGCTGCAACGGTGGCCGTCTGCGGTACATTTTTCCCCGCACTGACCCAGGCACAGGATACGATCAAGGTTGGCACGCTGCGATGCAATGTTTCCGCCGGACTTGGCCTGATCATCACATCCAGCCGCGACATGAACTGCACATTCCGGCCCACGCGGGGCCCACGCGAAACGTATCGCGGGACGATCCGCCGCTTTGGCCTCGACATCGGCGCAACATCGAGGGGCGTGCTTGTCTGGGGCGTCGTGGCGGGAACTCCGCGGCCCGTTCAAGGCGCGCTAGCAGGCGACTATGTCGGTGCCAGTGCTGAAGCGACCGCAGGCGTCGGGCTGGGCGTCAATGCGCTCGTGGGAGGTTCAAACCGCGCCTACAGCCTCCAGCCAATCTCGGTCGAAGGGCAGCTTGGCCTCAATCTGGCCGCTGGCGTCGCGCAGCTGACTCTGGTGAGCGTGCGCCGCTAGATCATCATGACTTAGAGCATGCTTGATGCGAAAAACCGGGTCCACTTTTTCGCAGCATGCCCTGGGCGTCCGCAGCAGGCACCGGATCGCCGGGGTCCATGAACAGGTCCTGACCCTAGTGTGACGGCGGTTCCGTCACGGCTCCAGATGTCCTGGACGCCTTGCCATCATGCACTCCAGACTCAACTCTGGTCCTCAGCGGCCAATGCCAGCCGCGCCAGCGCGGGCAATGATTTGCATCCGGTTCGGGTCATGATGGCGTTGCGGTGATTTTCGACTGTGCGCTGGCTGATGCCAAGGTCAACCGCGATATTCTTGCTGGGGTGGCCAGCCAGCACAAGTTCCATGATCTGCCTCTGCCGCGCGGTCAGACCGGCGAGATGGCTTTGCGCTTCCATGCGCCACAGCGCGGCTTTGCTGACATCGCGGGACTGCTCGAGCGCGCGCGCAATGCTGGCGAGGAGGTCAGCGGGACTGACGGGCTTTTCGATGAAGTCGACCGCGCCGGCCTTCATCGCCTGCACTGCCATGGGGACATCGCTGTTGCCCGTGATCATGATGGCAGGCAGCGGATCGCCAGCGTCTTTGAGGCGCTGCAACAAGGCAAAGCCGTTCATGCCGGGCAGATAGGCATCGATCAGCAGACAAGCTCCCTCGCCCTGACGATAAACGCCAAGGAATGTTTCGCTGGTTGGGAATGTTGCCGCCTGAAAGCCATGGTCCTGCAGCAGCGCCCGCATCATGTCACAGATGTTCTGGTCGTCATCAACGACGTAGATCATGCCTGATGTCGGGACAGAGGCAATGTCCGAAGGTTCGGTGACATTCGCCGGGGCCCGTGGCGAAGCTGCGGAAAGGAGCGTGTCAATCACGCTCATCATCTTCCTGAGCTGCACGGGTTTGTTGAGATGCACGCAATCGTTGCGCGCGATCTCGGTCAGGGTCGCTGTGGATATATCGCCGGTCAGGATGATCACGGGGACAGGGCAGCTCAGGATTGTCCGGAGCCTGGCTGCGGCCTGCAGGCCATCCATGCCATTGGGCAAGTTGTAGTCGGCAATGACCAGATCG
>JANMIB010000244.1:0-11876 GCA_031375605.1 Allobosea sp.
ATCGAGAACCGGCCCGGCGCGGGTGGCACCACCGGTGCCTCCGCTGCGGCAAAAGCCAGTCCCGATGGCTACACCTTCTTCATCGGCGCGGCGCATCACGCGATTGCACCGGCGCTTTATCCGAAGCTCGACTATAACATCGAGACGGATCTGATCCCGATCGGCCTTGTCGCTACGCCGCCGCAGGTCATCGTGGTCCATCCGGGCAAGGTGCAGGCCAAGACCCTTGGCGAGTTGATCGCCTTTCTCAAGTCCAATCCGGGCAAACTGAATTATGGCTCGGCTGGCAATGGCACTACACACCATCTCACGGGGGAATTGTTCAAGCTGCAGACGCAGACAGATCTTGTGCATGTGCCCTATCGTGGTGCAGGCCCGGCGCTGGCTGATCTGATCGCCGGCCAGATCGATGTAATGTTCGACGGGCTTGGCTCATCCGCTGCCCAGATTCAGGGCGGGTCGCTGCGCGCACTTGCTGTCGCTTCCCCCAGACGATCACCAGCAATTCCGGACGTCCCGACAACCGGCGAAGCTGGACTGTCTGGCTTCGAGGTCGCAACCTGGTATGCGATGTGGGCGCCAAAGGGCACCCCGCCCGAAATCGTGGCACGCATGCAGGCAGAGTTGCGCACATCGCTCGCATCACAGCCCATCAAGGACGCCTGGGGCCGCAACGGATCAGACATCCCGTCCATGTCATCTGCTGATTTTGCAAAGTTCCTCACCTCCGAGATCGCGCGCTGGGGCAAGGTCGTGACGGACGCAAAGGTGGGGCTGTAAGGGCTTTTCGCGGGGACGGTGCAAGACCAACGCCTTGCAACGCCTTGTGGCATGCGCCAGTCTTGCAAGACCGGCGCGATGTCCAGACCGAAAGCCCAGCCCCCAGCATGACAAGTCTGCCGCACCTCATGTCGGCCACTGGCATCACCAAACGCTTTGGCGCGCTTGTCGCGAATGATCATGTCGATCTCGACATCGCGCCCGGCGAAATTCACGCGCTGCTGGGTGAAAACGGGGCTGGCAAGTCCACGCTGGTGAAAATCCTCTACGGGTTGCTTCAGCCCAGCGAAGGCACGCTCGCCTGGCGTGGTGCGCCCGTGATGCTACGCAGCCCCTGGCAGGCGCGGCAACTTGGCATCGGCATGGTGTTCCAGCATTTCTCGCTGTTCGAGGCGCTGACAGTTGCCGAGAATGTCGCGCTGGCACTGGATGGCCATGAAAGTGTTCAGGCTGTTGCCGCACGCCTGGCGCAGGTTTCAAGCGCCTATGGCCTTCCTCTCGATCCTGCCCGCGAGGTCTGGCGGCTGTCGGTCGGTGAGCGCCAGCGGATCGAGATCGTGCGTTGCCTGATGCAGAGCCCGAAACTGCTTATCCTCGACGAGCCGACCTCTGTGCTCACCCCGCAGGAAACCGAAGGCCTTTTCGCCACGCTTGCGCGCATCCGGGCGGAAGGCTGCTCGATCCTTTACATCTCGCACAAGCTGGAGGAAGTGCGCCGCATCTGCGAACGCGCCACCATCCTGCGCCACGGCAAGGTTATTGCCACCTGCGACCCGCGGCACGAGAGCGCGGCCTCGCTGGCACAGATGATGGTGGGATCGAAGGTCGTACCAGCGCGGCATGACCCGATCAAGATGGCAGGCCCGCTGCGCCTCAAGGTCACGGATCTGTCGCTGGCATCACAAGACCCACACGGCACGAGCCTGAAAGCCATCAGCCTTGATGTGCGGGCCGGCGAAGTCCTCGGCATCGCGGGCGTTGCCGGCAATGGCCAGGACGAGCTGTTTGCCGCACTCTCCGGAGAGGTTCTGGCACGCAACGCAGCCACTATCACCGTTGACGGCGTGCCTGCCGGGCACAGCGGCATCAACCTCCGTCGGCGGATGGGCGGCGCATTCGTGCCCGAAGAGCGGCTTGGCCATGCAGCTGCCCCGCGCCTGACACTGTCCGAGAATGCGCTTGCAGCAGGCCACGCCACCAACGGCTTTGTCAGGCACGGTTTCGTTGACAAGGGCGCAACCCTTGGCTGGGTTAGCCAAGTGGTGAAGGCGTTTGATGTCCGCAAAGGCCCGGTCGATCCGGAGGCCCGGGCCTTGTCCGGCGGCAATTTGCAGAAATTCGTGGTGGGACGCGAAATCTTGCGCAAGCCCGGCCTTCTTGTCGTGTCGCAGCCGACATGGGGTGTTGATGCAGGTGCTGCCTCCTTGATCAGGCAAGCGCTGATCGACCTCGCGCGAGGCGGCACAGCGGTGCTCGTGATCAGTCAGGATCTGGATGAACTCTTCGAGATTGCGGACCGTATCGCGGTGATCTTCCATGGCGAACTCTCCCCGGCACAGGAGGCGGGCAGCCTGAAGCGCGAGGCGGTCGGCCTTCTGATGGGCGGCACCGGCTTTGGCAAAGGTGCCGATGTGGGTGCGGAACGCGCCGCATGATCAGGATCGCACTGGAAAAACGCGAGGATACCTCGCCCTGGATGAGCCTGCTGTCACCTCTGGTCGCCGTGGCACTGACGCTGGTGTCAGGCGCAGTGATGTTCGCAGCGATGGGGATCGACCCTCTGAAGGGGCTGGGAGTGTATTTCCTGTCACCAGTATCTGACGGTTGGGCCTTGCAGGAACTCGCCGTGAAGGCCACGCCGCTGGTGCTGATCTCGGTTGGTCTTTCGCTGTGCTATCTCTCGAACAACTGGAACATCGGCGCTGAAGGCCAGTTTGTGACGGGGGCCATCTGTGGCAGCTGGGTCGCGCTTGCCAGCCATGGCGCTGTGTCTGGAACACCCTATGCCCATCTGGTTTTCCCGGTGATGATGTTGGCGGCAATGGTCGGCGGCGCAGCCTTTGCCCTCATTCCCGCGGTCCTCAAGACGCGCTTTTCCGCCAGCGAAATCCTGACCAGCCTGATGTTGGTCTATGTCGCGGAACTCCTGCTCGACTGGCTGGTGCGTGGCCCCTGGCGTGATCCAAAGGGTTTCAACTTTCCGCAGACGGTGATGTTCGGGCCAGAAGCCCAGGCCTTTCGCCTCATGGCTGACGGCCGCGTCAATATAGGCTCGGTCATCGCCATCATCGTTGTGGTGATGGCGGGCGTGCTGATGGCCCGCTCTCTCAAGGGTTTTGAAATCCGGCTGGTTGGTGAAGCGCCGCGCGCCGCGCGCTTTGCAGGCTTTGATGACAAACGGCTGACATGGGCGGTCTTCGCCATATCCGGTGCGCTGGCAGGGCTCGCCGGCATCATCGAGGTCTCCGGCACGATGGGGCAGTTGCAGCCCTCAATTTCGCCGGGTTACGGCTTCACGGCCATCATTGTCGCCTTTCTCGGACGCCTGAACCCGGTCGGTTGCCTGATTGCAGGGATATTCCTCGCCATCACCTTCATTGGCGGCGAGAACGCCCAGATCGCCCTGCGGTTGCCGCTGGATGTCACGCGGGTTTTTCAAGGCATGCTGCTGTTCTACGTGCTGGCCTGCGATGCTGTCCTGAACTGGCGCATCAGCCTGGTCAGCGCCAAGGGCGCTTCGGCATGACGATGTTTGAAGCCGTGCTGCTCACCATCGTCACCGCTGCGACCCCCCTGCTCATCGCAGCCATCGGGCAACTGGTGGTGGAACGCTCCGGGGTGCTCAACCTGGGGATGGAAGGCATGATGATCATGGGCGCAGCCTCGGGCTTCGCCGTCGCGATCCTCACCGGCAACAGCTGGATCGGGGTCATCGCAGCCATCACTGCCGGCATGGGCATGGCGCTGGTCTTTGCCGTCCTCACACTCGGTCTGGCCGCAAATCAGGTTGCATCCGGCCTTGCTCTCAGCATTTTCGGCCTTGGTCTGTCCGGCGTCATCGGCGCACCCTTTATCGGTGCCAGGCGTGATGCCATGCCAAAACTCGACCTGCCAGTTTTGAGCGATCTGCCGCTGATCGGCAAGCTGGTGTTCGGGCAAGATCCGTTCGTCTATGCCGCGTTCGGGCTGGTCATCGGAACATGGTGGTTTCTGAACCGCACCAGACCGGGCCTTGTGCTGCGTGCCTGCGGCGAGAACCACCTTTCAGCGCATGCGCTGGGTTATCCCGTACTGCGCATCAGGCTCTTTGCGATCCTGTTTGGCGGAGCCTGCGCAGGGCTTGCAGGCGCCTATCTCAGCCTCGTCTACACGCCGTTCTGGTCGCCCGGCATGACGGCAGGGCGCGGTTGGATCGCGCTGGCCATCGTCGTCTTTGCCTCATGGCGGCCATGGCGTGCCGTTGCGGGGGCCTACATCTTCGGCGGCATCACCATCCTCCAGCTGCATGCACAGGGCGCCGGCGTCCGCATCCCCTCGCAGTTGCTGGCAGCCCTGCCCTATCTTGTGACGATTGTGGCGCTGGTCATCATCATGAGCCGCCGAAGCGGCCAACAGACCGCACCCGGATCGCTCGGAAAGCCTTTCGTGCCGGATCGGTGACAGGCTTCTGAAGCCCGGTCGTGAACAGCGCTGGGTTTGTCGGAGGCTCCAGCTTCAAAAAGAGGATGGAGCCATCATGGGCAACACAACGAACGCATTTTACCCTAAGTGAGCGAGCAGTCCAGCTGGTGCTAGACTAAGGTGAAGAAGGCCCAGTTCGACTGTAGAAGCGTGCCGACGTTCCGGCAGGTATTGCCGTAAAGCTGAGGAATGTCGAACGGGAGAACAGGAAACCGCGGCAAGTCAACAAGATCCTTCGAAAGGTATTGGCGTATGTTGCCAGTTTTGGTCGGTAAGGCTTGGGGAGCTGATGGGACACACCGGCGACATGGTGCCCGTTGAAAGCGAGAAGCACGACGACGCCATGCTGGACGAGCAAGCCATGGCCGCATATCTTGCATCAGATGGCTTCCGGCAAACTCGGTGCGGTTCATAGGTTACAAACCATGGTATTCGCCCTTGGATACAAGAACATGGAACCTGCAATTCTTGAAAGGCCGCTTCTTGCAATCTGACGGCGATGAAACCGAACAAGGATGGCGGAGCCTCGCATTCAAACTTTGTATGCTGGCGATCGGGCTCGTCACCGTGGTGATCCTGTCCAATTCAGGTCAAGGTGAAACGCTCAACATGCGAAGCTTGCTTCCGGTGCTTCTCGTTCAACCCATAAATGCAGCGTCCCTGTTCCTCATCGGCTGGAGACTATCAATCCTGTCGAAGGGCAGTGACACAATCTGGAGCGGCATAAAGGCGAGTGCGCTTTCAGGCACATTGCTATATGTAACTCCAAGCAGACTTTCCGAGTTGATCAAGCCGGTTTACCTATCGGCAAACTCTGGTCATGGCATGCTTCACGGCTTGGCTTTGGTGGCAGTTGAGCGATTTATCGATATCCTGATTGTCACCATCGCCGGAATTGCCGCCCTTTTGCTGCTGTCGGGATTGGCATCGCCAGCCACACTCTGGTTGTGGGGTTTGCTCTCGGTGCTCGGTATCTCTGGCTGCGCGTTGCTGCTCAAGCGCCCTGTGTTGATCGCGCAGATCATCTCGCTTCTGCCAGGTCAGACACTTCGCTCGGCAATGACAACTCTCGTCAACGAGTTGCGTTCGGTTGTGGCTCCCCGCATCCTTGGTGCCGGGTTCGTCATCGGCTTTGCGGCCTGGCTGATGTCCTTCGGGCTCGTCTATGCGACCCTGCGACTGAGTGCCAGCGTGCCACTCGATCTTACGGCGATCCTTCTGGTTTTTGTCGCCGGGACGATCGGGCTGGCGATCAGTGTCGCGCCGGGCGGGCTTGGAACATTCGAAGCGGGTGTCGTTGTTGCACTGAAGTATCATGACATCGGCACACTGGAGGCTTTGAACCTAGCCTTGATGATGCGTCTCGCCAATCTCGGCATTGTTCCGCTTGTTGCCCTGTGGGCGGCGTCCGCTGATCGTCTTGGTGTCGCGGACTTGATCCGCGCAGCCCGCAAGCTGCGGTCTGGATCAACATGACGTTGAGCAATGCGCCAAGAACAAACATTCAAAGCATTGCGCACAAAAACGGGTACTGATTTTATACGAATGTAGCACTCCAAACTATTATGGTTGCTCATGTTCCGCATTGGGATGGATACCATCTAAATGCAGAAAAATGATCTAGCCTGCAGGGCCGACAGGCAGTGCAGCGGCATCCGGCTCGCCAGCCAGCACATCTCTCAAAGTTCCCGCGACACGACGCGCCATTTCCATATCAAATACCGGGCTCGTCGGCAGGTTGATCGTGCTGCGAGCGAACGCGCGCGCGACGGGAAAATCCTGCACCTCAAGCGAATGACGGTAAGCGGTTGTGTCGGGCACGGAGTATTCTATGACATAGCCTAGCTCGACGCCCCGCTTGGCTGCTGCTGCGAGGATGTGGTCGCGGCGCTCCACGCGTGCCGCGCAGTGGGATACGCTCGACCCCATCGCACGTTCCACCCACGCCAATGCAGGCAGATCAGCCAGTTGCTCACGGTAGAACGTGTCGTAGCTGCGGCGGGCCTTGATCAGGTCAGGCAGCTTCCCCGTCTGTGCGAGCCCAACCCGTGCCTGAAATTCCGTCATGCCGACCAGATGGTCAGCGGGCATCTCGATCCTGTCTTCAGCATAATAGCGCGTGAACCGATCAAGCACACCGCTCCGTCTCAGCCGGTCCGTCACCCCGAACAACGGCGGCCAAAATGCTGGCCCGACTGCAAGCGCATAAGCGATATGTTGCCAGGTCCGCGTCCACGACGCCGGTGTTACCATTCGGCTGCGGACGGCGCGGAGCCTGTCAGCCAAGTCCGCATTGTCGGTCGTTACCATCCCGCCAAAGACCGAACTCATGGTCTTGCTGATGTTAAGGCCGAAGATCGCGGCCATGCCTTGCCGATGCACGGGCTGGCCATTCCATTCGCATATGAAGCTGTGAGCGCAATCCTGGATGACCGGAATCTCGGGGTGTTCCGCGCGAAACTTCGCCAGGTCATCAAGATTGACAGGGTGCCCGAAGATCGATGTGGCGATCAGCGCGCCAGTTGATGCTTTTACCGCAGCGAGTGCAGTCGACAGGCAGGCATTCGCATCGCTGGCGCTATCGACAAAGTCGGGTCGGTTGCCGCTGAGCACGATGGCGTTCGGTACCACAATGCATGTGTAAGCCGGGCAAAGCACATCGCGGCCCTCGATCCCCAGGGCGGCCATCAAGGCCATGAGGGCTGTACGGCCATACGGAAAGGCGATAGCCGCGCTCTGCCCCATCACATCGGCGAAAGCGGTCTCGAACGCAGCAATGTCATCGCCAGAGCCCGGCGCAATGGCGCGTAGCACATCCGTTGTCGACATCGGCGGGCGAAAACGCGGAATCATTCCTTGTCGTCCTGACTTTGCCAATACCCAGCACTGGCCATGTGGATCACGCTGAATGTCCGGCTTGCGGACTTGACCGCGATCACGCCCGGCGGAGTCTGGACGTCGGAAATGCTGATGACATCGCCAAACCTGATCTCACGTTGATTTTTCACGCCGCTGGCCTTTTGGCCAGAAATCAATCGACGCACCAGGTAGCGTTTCATGAACTCGGTGATGGGCCGGAAGCGGAAGGCCGTGAGGCACAAAATCCGCAGGGCGATGAACTGCACCACTGTCGGCCGCTCGCCGACAACTGCAACAAGGGGAGCATCTATAGAAAGCCGGTCTCCCTCGAGCTTCCACTTTGGTGCAAGCTGGAACGCCTGACTAGAATACAACTTGTGCCTTACAACCCCGATGACGCCTGGATTGACGGATGCGCGACCGCCATCCTTCGGATATTGGGCCACATAACCACCCTTGGCCACCGATACGACGGTATAGTTAGTGGCATGATTGTCGACGACAAGACCCGCGTCTGGAAACACAAAACGCTCTGTATCGGGGCAATGACATGGCAGCGGCGCATCAGAGAGGTCTGGCGCGCTGTCACGGGCTGCAAGTGTGGCAGCGGCCCAGCAACAGGCATTGAAGTGCGGTGCAAGGTTCGCATCATCGAGCGATGCCGCTGTCACAACCTGGCTTTTGGCATGTGCCACGCGGACAAACCGGCTCAAGCTCTCCGCCTCGGGGAATGTCTGCGCAAGGGCTTCAAAACCGCCGGGAACACAAAATCGGGTGTTGCGCGCGCCGTAGCCGCCGCCGAACGAGCCATCGGGATGCGCAAAATGTCGCAGAAACCTCAAGGATCGCGCCAGCGGTTCATGAAGGCCGAGATCCGGATGAGCAAGATGGGCGCTGGCCAGATAGCCCAGCCCTAGCGTCTCGTAACCCGGATCGAACCCGCCATACTCGGCAAACCAGCCCTCGGCTGACTGGTTGGAAAGAATGGTGTTGAGTATTGAGTCGGCCCGCATGCGCGTTGGCGAGCCTTGCCGTCCGTCCCACAGCATCAAAGCTGCAACGGCAGTCGCAAGGTGGTTTGAGATGATGGCGTGGGTCTCGTCGTTCACACAAATGAACCTGACCAGCGGTTCGGCCACGGCGCGCCATGCGTCAGCCTTTGCATCGCCAACCACAGGTCGAAGGACATCGGCGGCCGACAGGATGTCAAATGCGATCAGCGCCGTCACGCAGAAGGATTTTTCATTCGGGAAGGCCTCGACCAGGCTGCCGTCCTTCGCGGTGATCAGAAGAGTAGCGCTGATCGCTTGATCGATACGGGAAATGATCGACGCGGCGGACATGCCCTCGGGAAGAAGCCCGGCGGCAATCAACCTCGCCAGACCATGAACTGCGCCTTGCCCGGTGGCATTCGGGAAATCTCGCGTCTTCCAAGCCCAGAAGCCCCGATCTGCCAGGCCGAAGGTGGGGCTGAAGGGGTCACTGTCGAAGCTGGCAAGAATACGCGGAAGCACATTATGGGCAATTGCAAGATACGGATTGTTCATTGCAATGGCCCTGTCACGTCAGCGCCGCTCTGGCAAAGCATGTCGAGCAGCGCCAGATAGCCTGGTGCCCAACCGTAGTCGTCATGCATCGTCTGCGAATGCCAGAGCAAGCTCGCCTCCCCGTGCACCTGGACAACCTCTTCGATCCACGGGCGCATGGCAGCGGCTGGATCGTGCGGAACATCATAGTCATAGAAATGACTGTCCATCAGCAATGTCGGCATCACCTCGAGGCCGATCTCCACACCGTCGGGGCGTGCCGGGCGCCAGCGCAGCGCAGCACCGTTTCGCAATCCAGGCCGGTCATTGAAACCAAGCGTGTAATCATGGCTGAAGCCTGCCCTGTGCTGATCTTCCCACGTCCGTGCAAACGCGAAACGCAGCCAATGCTGCCGCACGACGCGCACTTCCGTTCCGGCGGCCTCACTCACGAAACCCCGTGTTGCCGCCAACGCTTCGGCATCATTCCACGAATTAAAGCCAGGATGGGCACCGATGAACCAGCCGGATGCCTGAAGGTGCCTGATCTCGCTGCGTAGCTGTGGTTCGGCGACGGCGTAACTTGGATCAATTAACCAGCCGGACAGCCCCGAGGCCGTGCGGTTATCGGCAAACATGAAGCAACTGCGAAATCCACGGGCCGCCTCTTCCCTGCAGATGCTGTCGAACAATCGATAGTCCGCCGGCATGACCATGTAACGCACAGCCCGGCGGATGCGTTTGAGGGCTTGCCGCCACTGGCCCACGCGAAGATGGCGACCCGTCGCCATGGCGCTCATGGCCGAGGACTTGATGCGCAGTTGGAATGTCTTGCGCAAGGCATCAACGTCGTGGGTCAGCACGAAGCGCGGCTTTGGCAGCGGCACGAACAGCTCCTCTTCGAGCCGCGCAGCTTGCCGTGCGGTCCAGCGCCGCAAGAACAGGAAAATGCGATTGGCCCAGGCCCGGTCAAAGGCCCCTGACCATTCCGCCGGAAGTCGGGCGGCATAGGAATGGATCGGTCCATGCTGCGCTTCCCATGACCGTTCGAGCCAACTGTCGAGATGAAGGAAAGCTGCGACAAGCCAGTCGCAGCGCTCATGCGCTGGGCACAGGCCTTCTGTCAGGCAGGCAGCCTCGACAAGCAGCGATGGCTGAGGTCCAACCCCAAGGTCATGGGCCCAATCCGGCAAGGCGACCTGAACCAATCGATGTTCGATGGAGGAGCGCGCCGCAGGCATCGCCGGCAATTGCACAGGATCCCCGGCACGCGATGCCAGATACGGTCTTGCCGCGACCTGCGCCCGCAGTCGCTCGCTGCTCCAAGGCTCGCCGATAGGTTGCATCATGCCGATTCCAAAACCGCATCCAGATTGCCAGCATCGTTGCTGACCAGTGACTTGTGCGAAGTTCCTTAGCAAGTTTGTGAAGCGTATCGAGAACGACCTAGAGAAGCACGAGGGGTGGCGTCAACTTGCAGAACCCAAAATAGTTGCCTATTGAACTCTGGAAAATCAGATGCGAGCCTTGGTAACAGAACCGGATCGTCAGAGAAGGTACCAAAGGCATGGCCAAAACAGCTCAGCCTGATCAGCCGACAGTCGATGACGTCAAGCGCTTCTGGGACGCCAGTCCGCTTTGGACAGGTGAATCACAAGATCAGCCCGGCTCAGAGGCATTTTTCAAATCCCACACGGATGCATGCCTGGCCATGACAGGAGGCGTGCTCAGCCCGAAGTTCGCGCCGCCTTGCGGCCCGAATGATCCTGTTCTTGATCTGGGATGCGGGATCGGCTTCTGGCTAGAGCATTTCTGGAAAAACGGGTTTCGCAATATAATCGGAGCTGACTTGTCCGAGAAAAGCCTGGAGCTCGCAGCGCGTCGTTGCATGTTACAGCAGGCAGACATCACACTTTCGGTGCAGAACGCCGAAGCCATGACGTTTCCCAACGGCAAATTCCGCCATGTGAACTGCATCGGCGTGATTCATCACTCGCCGAACCCCGAAAAATCAGTGGCCGAGATTGCCCGCGTGCTTGAGGAGAATGGAACCGCAACCATCTCCGTCTATTACTGGAACACCTCGTTGAGCCTGTGGCCAATGATACGGGGAGCTGGTGTCCTGCTTCAGCGCATCGGCATCAGGATGTCTGGACGTGGGCGTGAAAACATGATGGGTCAGGCTTCAGCCCGAGAATTGGTGCGGCTTTATGATGGTGAAGAGAATCCAATCGGTCTTGCCTTCACGCAGGCGGAGTTCCGTGCGCTGCTCGAACCTCATTTCGAGGTAGAAGGCTACATCTGGCATGCTTTCCCCGCCCGTATTCTCCCATTCCGCATTCCACTGGCCCTCTTCAAGATTGTCGAGTGGTGCAACCCTTTCATGATCTGTGCGATCGTCCGCAAACGCACTGTACAGCGCTGAGTTCGTCTGACGCTCCTGATCAAAGACCGCGTCTGAACCAGAATCATTTTGCGAAAGTTGGCTGTGATGCCGTCAGAAACTGACATTGAACTGAGCCTGATCATCCCCGCCTTCAACGAGTCTGCGATCATCCTGCGCAACGTCGAAGAATTACGTCGATGGATGACGGAAAAACTTCCTCAGACCCGCTATGAAATCATCATTGTCGATGACGGCTCGACCGACGGTATGGGCGAGCTGATTGAGCGTTCGCTAGAAACCATTCCGGAACTTCGGCTTGCAAGGCACCAGCGCAACATGGGGCGAGGCCGTGGCATCCGTACCGGGTTTGACCATGCTCGGGGTTGCTATCTGATATGCCTTGATGCCGACCTGTCATATGCTCCTTATCATATCGGTCGGTTGCTGGAACCGCTGCAGGCAGGCCGTGCTGACGTCACGCTCGCATCGGCCTATCACCCGCAAGGCACCGTCTCGAATGTGCCGACGGGCAGGCGCATCATGTCTGTTATCGGCAACAGAATCCTGAGTGCAGGTTTCAAGTCCACCACGCGCACGGTAACTTGCGTTGTGCGCGGCTATCGCAGGGAAGCCATCGAAACACT